>NZ_JBFIII010000055.1 GCF_041601295.1 Immundisolibacter sp. | reverse complement strand
CGACCTTATTACTACGACGTTGAGCAACATCTTTACCATGCGCCTAATTGGAAACAAAACTCATGGCGACCTGGCTGAGATTGCGATTGCTGAGTTCATCAATCAGTACATGTACGACTTCAAGTCTGTTCATGTCGGGAAAGACCTGTATCGAGCCAAGGAACACGAAGAAGACATCAAGATCATCAACGAGATTACCAATGACGAGTTTCCCGTAAGTCTCAAGGCCTACGGGGACGGCCCTCTACAGCTCTCGACGGATAAGAACTTCCTGATGTTTCCGAAACTTCAGGAAATGGGCGTAGTCATTGAAGGGGCAAAGGCCATAGCGTCACTGTGGGCTGATCCGGTCTTCTCGGACTTTAGTGCTCTGAATGTACTCCCACTCATCTACGACGAAAAGAAACAGAGATGCAATGTGCTTGTGTTTGACCACGAGATGGCCATGCAGAGCGTCGCAAGAGTTATCTATGAAAGCGAAGGAAAGGGGCGCAAGCATCCTGTTTATCGATTTTACGATGCCGAGGGTGACTACGTTTGTGAAGTCCGCTACGGCAGCGGGACTGCCAACGCTTTGCAGCGCGGACTCTGGACGCACACACGAAATGGGCTGAAATATTTCACCAGCGCCACAGATGGCTGGATTACGTATACACACAACCCCATCTTGGTCACGCTCTTCTCGCACGCGTTGTTGTCAACCCCTGTCGGACAAGAGGCCGCCCTCGAAGAACTGAAGTCCGACGTCGAGACCCAGAAAAGCAAATCGAGCTTGGGCTGAAATGAAAGCATTGGATCTATTCGACGACTTCGCAGTTGAGACCCCCAGTACTCAGGGCGTCAAGTACGCTGGTTCGAAGCAGAAGCTTCTTCCCCATATCCTTTCTTTGGCGAGAAAGGTGAATCCAACAACAGTACTCGACGCATTTTCCGGAACCACACGCGTATCGCAGGCCTTCGCGCAATGCGGCTACACAGTTATCGCAAACGACCTCGCAGCATGGTCTGAGGTATTTGCGTCGTGTTATTTGTTGAATCAACAGTCCAAGTCTCACTACATACCACTGATTGAGCACTTGAATGGACTCGCGCCACTGGACGGTTGGTTCACGGAACACTACGGCGGTGATCCGGGGGATGGATGTTCTGTTGGACCTGATGGACTTAAAAAACCCTGGCAGCGCCACAACACGCGACGCCTCGACGCGATACGCACCGAAATCGATCGGCTTCAGGTCAGCCCGGTTGAGAGAGCGGTTCTGTTGACAAGCCTGATTCGCGCACTAGATGGGGTCGACAGCACGCTAGGACATTACGCGTCCTACTTGAACGAATGGTCTCCGCGGTCATACAAGCAACTCTTTCTCAAAGTACCTTCGCTCCTGCCAAAGACTGCGCCACATACCGTCCATCGGAGTGACATCTTTGATCTCATTCCGAAAGTTGATGTAAGTCTCGCGTACCTGGACCCACCTTACGGGTCCAACAACGAGAAAATGCCGCCTTCGCGTGTGCGTTATGGAGCCTATTATCACGTTTGGACGTCTGTAGTTCTGAACGATCAGCCACCCACCTTTGGCAAGGCCAAGCGGCGCGCAGACACCTCAGACACCCTCTCCGCATCGGTCTTTGAGGACTTCCGACGGAATGAGGCGGGTCAACTCATTGCAGTTGAGGCCATTCGGAAAACACTTACGTCAGTTCGCGCGCGGCACGTCCTTCTCTCCTATAGCTCGGGCGGCCGAGCAACTGCCGAGGAGCTCAATCGAGTCATTCTGGAGAATGGTCGGCTGCTTGAAGTTGTGGAAGTCGACTACCGTCGAAATGTTATGGCCGACATGCGCTGGACAAATGAATGGGTTCGGGACGCTGAAGCGCCAAATAGAGAGTTCCTCTTTCTAATTGAAAAAGCGTGAGGCTCAGTCCACCGTTCCAGCCTGCGTAAAAAGCGCAGCGCATTGCGCCGCATTCCTGCCAAGCCACACCATGCCCGACTAACGACACACCTGGCACCCAGACAGGACGCATTTCTTCACGATCAACACGCTGCGACGGCGTGGTTGAACACTTCTGACGCAACACATCGCCTCGCTGCGGACCAGTCTGCGCGAGGCGCGGCGTGCGCATCCATTCGCCATCCACGGCTGATTGGTTTTGCCCGATCACCTGCATTGCGTCATTGAACTGCTGCCCGGCGACGTGGCCTTCGCCACCCGTTGGCGCTTGATAAAGGGCGGCTTCTCCAGGCGCTTGCCGGCGACCAAACGGCGTTCGCCGGCGCGCGTTGCCCGTGGCGAACGCGGCATCTGGCAGGGTTGGCGCGCGGAAGCGACCGCCCTCGCACCGGTAGGCCGTATTGCACTACAAAGGCATGCGGAATGCCGGACTCGCGGCATGACCACCTAACCCGGCTTCCCAAAATTGGCCTTTGCGCTACCCGTTTACAGATCGCTCCAGTCGGCGTATCCCGCTTCGCGCTGATGGCGGATAGACAGCAGCAGCACCGCGTCGTCGGTCGCCGCGAAGTCGTACAGGACAACATAGCCAGTGCGACCGCGCGAGACGATCAGCTCGCGTAGCCCCGCCTCCACCGGGCGCCCGATCAGCGGGTGATTGCGCAATACATCAACCGCTTCCTCAATTAGGTCGACGGTTTCGACCGCGATCTGTGGGTTGGTCTCCAATAAGAAGTCTGTCAGGCGCTCGAAATCACCGAGGGCGGTTTCGGAATAAATCAGGCGCGCCAGGACTTGGCCTTCGGCCGGCGGGCGGGAGCCCCGCTGGCCTTGGCGTGCAGATATTGGTGAACCTCGTCCGCCGCGTAGCCCTTGCCGCTGTGCAATATGTCGCTTCGAGCCGCCTGGGCGGCGGCCACGAACTCGGCACGCTGCTCGGTGGCTGCGGTGGCGCCACGAATCGCCTCCAGCATGAAGGCGTGGGTGGTGATGCCCCGGGTTTTTGCCGCCGCTGCGGCACGCGCTTTAAGTTCGTCTGGCAGTTTCAGCGAAGTGGTAGTCATGTCCCGTGCCCCAGCTTATGGTGTTACCAAAGTAGCACTGCGCCGCGACGGCTTCAAATTAAGGATCGAACACCACCCGCGATACGATGCGTCACGATCCACGCCGCATTGAGCGAGCCGCCGCAAGGACCGGTAAAGCGCCGCTTGCCACGCAATTTTTCAAACGTTTGGCGAATCGTCCAGACCCGACCACCACCTCAAATCTCACAGGAATCCACCGTGTCCGCTTTGTTCCAACCCTTCACACTCAAGGACATCACCCTGCGCAACCGCATTGCGGTGCCGCCCATGTGCCAGTACTCGGCCATCGACGGCCGGGTAAACGACTGGCACCAGGTGCATCTGGCCGGGCTGGCGCGCGGTGGCGCCGGACTGGTGGTGGTGGAAGCCACCGCCGTGGCCCCGGAAGGCCGCATCACGCCCGGCTGCACCGGCATCTGGAACGACAATCTGGGACAGGCGTTCGTGCCCATCGTGAAGGCCATCAAGGCGGCCGGTGCCGTGCCGGGCATTCAGATTGCCCATGCCGGGCGCAAGGCCAGCGCCAACCGGCCCTGGGAAGGCGACGATCACATGGCCGAAGACGATCCGCGCGGCTGGCAGACCATCGCGCCCTCGGCGGTCGCGGCCGGTGCCAATCTGCCAAAACCGCCCAAGGCCATGACGCTGGAGGACATTGCCCGCGTGCGCCAGGATTTTGCCGACGCCGCGCGCCGCGCGCGGGATGCCGGCTTCGAATGGCTGGAGCTGCACTTCGCCCACGGCTATCTGGCGCAAAGCTTTTTTTCTGTGTATGCCAACCAGCGCACCGACGCGTATGGCGGCAGCTTTGAAAATCGCAGCCGTTTTCTGCTGGAAACCCTGGCCGCTGTGCGCGAGGTCTGGCCCGAACACCTGCCGCTGACGCTGCGATTTGGTGTTGTGGAATTCGATGGCCGGGATGAACAAACGCTGCCCGAGTCCATCGAACTGACTCGCCGCTTCAAGGCCGGTGGGCTGGACCTGCTCAGCGTCAGCATCGCCATCACGGCGCCGAATGCCAAGATTCCCTGGGGGCCGGGCTTTCTGGGTCCGATAGCCGGGCAGATTCGGCGCGAGGCCGCTATCCCGGTGGCCGCCGCCTGGGGTTTTGGCGAGCCGGCAGTCGCCGAAAAAGCGCTACAGAATGGACAGCTGGACCTGGTGCTGATCGGCAAGGGACATCTGGCCAACCCGCACTGGCCGTACCTGGCCGCGCGTGAGCTGAAAATCGACAACCCGGCCTGGGTGTTGCCGGCACCGTACGCGCACTGGTTGTCCGCCCTGCGCTGAGCGGGCGGTTCAGCGAGCGGCGGGACGCGGGGTGCGACGCCTGTCGTCCTACTCTGGCCACTGAATAGGCAGTCGGTTAGGCTCCGGGGAACGGAAGCAGAAACAACATGTACGCGTTGGTGGGGAAAGCATGGAACCTTTGATCGGCCTCTTTTCTGAAGCATCGGTCCGCGAGCCGCGCACCAATCACCGTCATCATTACGCCGCGCTGCTGGAGCAGATGCAGGCAGCCGACACGCTGGGCTATGACTTCTACGCCACCACGCAGTCGTATGGGCTGGACTTTGCGGAATCGACGTTTTCGGTCTCGCCCAACCCGGTAGCGCTGTTCGCCAACGCGGCGGCCCGCACCGAGCGCCTGAAATTCATGTCAGCCATCACCATTGCGCCGCTGCATCATCCGGCGATCGTGGCCTCCGACTACGCGGCACTCGATGTGCTCAGCGACGGGCGCGCCATGATCGGTATCGGCCGCGGGCATCCGTGGCTGTACGAACGGCTGGGTTACGACCAGTCCGAATCGCGCGAGCGGATGGCGGAATTCTGCACCACCACGCGACGATTGCTTGATGGTCAAGGCGAGCGGCTCGACATCAACGGCCGGTTCTGGTCGGTACGCGATTTCGAGCTGTTGCCACGTTTCGTGCAGGAAGAGCCGCCGGTTTACATGGCCTACGTCAGCGGCCCACCGAGCATCGAGAACGCAGTCCAGGCACGCTTTGGCCTGATCATTCCGAGCTATCTGCTGCTGCCGTTACCGGTCGTGCTCGATGGCGTGGGCTATTACGCGCAGCGTCACCAGGCACAGTGGGGCACGCGCGGGCGCTGGCTGCTTGGATTGCACTTCCACGCCCGTGCCGATGCCGCGCTGGCGCGTGAGGTCGGGGCTCGCTCGCTGGCCGGACAGATGGAGATTTTCGGCCGCAACATGCAAGCCTATGGAAGCAGCGTGGGCGAAGCGTACACCGCGTACCGCCAGCTTGGAGAGGTGTTCCGGGAGCTGGGCGATCCGGGGCACGTGCATGATGTGGTGATGAACGAGTTTCCGCAGCGGTTTGCAATCTGGGGCGACCGCAACGCGTGCCTGGAACGCTTCGAGGTGCTGATTGATGCGGTGCGGCCCAGCGGGCTGCTGCTGAATATTGATGCTGGTTGCATCTCGCAAGAAGACATCCATGACTCGATGCGCTACGCCGCGACCGAAATTCTGCCGGCGGTGCGTGACATGCTGCGCGCAGCGCAGGCCAAGCCACCACCGGAGCGCCCGGTGGTGCCCGGCTGAGCAAGCCGGGCGAAGCGCTTACCGTGCGATGACTCCGGTGCGCGGTATGCGGCCGGGCGGTCAGAAAAACAGGTAGAGGTTTTTGTCCAGGACCACGTGCTGGTCCAACAGTACCTCGCGCTCGGCCAGCTGCCAGCCTTGCGATGTGTCGCGCCACAGGTCCCGGCGCGCGCCGGCCAGAATCGCCACCTCGTCCTGGCGGCGGTTGCGATACACCAGAAAATGCGAATACACCCGTTGCGCCTTCGGCGTGCCCGCCTCAAACGCGCTCACATTGGTGATCAGACGCCGGATGCGGCCGGGTGGATCCTCGCCCCACACCAAGCCGGTCTCCAGGCGCCGCACGCGGTCTTCCAGGTCATTCCGGTCATCGTCGAACAGCGCCACGTCATCACGCCGTGGCGCGACACCACGCGGGTCGCGCCGATAGCGGTTCTCGCGTACCGGCAACCAGTAATGAATGTCATCGGCAAGCAGGCCGAGCCAGTCGCGAAAACGCTCCGCATCGAGCAGGCGCGCCTCGTGGTAGAGCAATTGTTCGAGCGTATAGCCGGTGTCCCGGTCAACGACATCGGTTTCGGTCAGCCATTCTTGCGGAACCATCAGGCACGCTCCCCTGCAGCCGCGTGAGTGGACAGGCCGGCAACCGCTGACCAGTCAGGGGCCACCAACAGCTGCTGCCAGAACTCGTAGAAACTGCGCTGGGCAAGCTCCGCGATGGCACCCTGGTGAACGGTGCCGGGCAGCTCCGGATGAGCCCCCCCACGCCCCAGGCCCATGCCGCTATACATCCGGCCGGCGCGCGTTACGTGGCCGCGACACACGTCAGTGGCGTACTGCATGTTCTCGGCGTCGTCACCCTCGAACAGGCCCGCCGTGCCGAAAGTTTTCATATGGCAATGGCGGGTTGCCTCTTTCACCTCGCCAGGCATGTCGCGGTACGCCAGCGCCCATATCCAGACTTCTATTTCCGCCGGTCCACGTGGGTGCCAAACCCGAAACGTGTTGACCCCCATCGGCAACGCCGAGAAATTTGGAAAAACATTCAGGTTGCAGTGGGAGCCGAAAAATCGTGAGCGCCAATCCCCCAGTCGCTCGCGCACTACCGGCCGCTGCTCGGTCAACCAGGCGGCGGTGACTTCCGGTTGGTCGTGCAGGGCGATGCCCGAATAGCCATCGTCGAGCAACGAGAAGCCGTGGCCGTGATTGGTCGCGACATGCAGTCCATCGGTCGCCACGGAGTTTTGCGTGGTGTTGCCCTGCATACCGCCGACATGAGGGTCCTTGGCCATCGTCATCAGCGCCGCGGCGTGCGTCCAGCCAACGTGATAACCATCCCCGGCAAAGTTCTCTGCCGGGAGTTTCCAGTTACACGGCAGGCGGTACTTCATCGGCCCGCCGAGAAACTCCGTGCCACCGGGCACGGCATCGACGTAGGTGTCCAGATACCACGCCATCTCGCCAAGGTAGTCGGCCAGCGAGGGCGCCTGCGGGTCAAAGCAGCCGAACACAAATCCCTTGTAGCTGGCCACCTGGGCAACTTGCATCAGGCCAAGCTCGGCCTTGGGCAGCGCTCCGCGGTAGACCTCGGCCTCCAGCGGCACCGCCGCCAGCGATCCATCGATTCCGTAGCTCCAGCCGTGGTAGTTACACGTAAACGCGCGGGTATTGCCGCTGTCGGCGTGGCACAGCACATTGCCGCGGTGCTGGCAGGAGTTGATGAAGGCGCGGATCGACGCGTCGGCCTGGCGCACGACCAGTACCCGGTCCTCACCCATCAGCGCGGTCTGAAAGTCGCCGGAGTTCGGGATCAGGGACTCGTGGGTGAGGAACAGCCAGCAGCGGGCGAACACGCGTTCGAGCTCCAGCCGGTAGATCGCTTCGTCGTGAAAAATGCGCCGACTCTGGAATCCATGGGCGGTATCGACGAGACCTGCAAGTTCCCTTTGCTCCATGGCGTGTACTCCTCCTTAGACTTTCTGGTTGTACTGACCGCTCGGTCATGGTAAACCAACAAACAGTCCGAAAAAGTGCAGCAATTTCGGGCAAGGCGCGCTAGCAGCGCAGCCGGCGGGCCGCCCCCACGCGGCGCGGGCACTGACAAAACCTATATCGACGAGGAGTCCGCGATGCCCGCCGAACCGATCGCCTCCAGCGCAGTGCTAACGCGCGACGGGGTATTCGAGGTCGCGCGCAGCCTGTTTACTGATCCCGCCCTGCATGCCCTTGAAATGCGAGCGATTTTCGAAGGTACCTGGCTGTACCTGTGCCACGAGAGCCAGATCGCCAGACCGGGCGATTGGTTCACCACCCACATGGGCCGCCAGCCGGTGGTCATCGTGCGTGGGCAGGACCAAAAGGTACGCGGCTTCATCAACGCCTGTGCGCACCGCGGCGCGATGCTGTGCCGCACCCGCAAGGGCAACAGCAAGTTCCTCACGTGTCCGTACCACGGCTGGGTGTATGGCAACGATGGACGCAATGTCCAGATCAAGGACCATTCCTCGGGCGCCTACCCGTCTGCCTTCGAGGCGCAATCCCACGATCTGACCGCCATCCCCAAACTCACCTCCTATCGCGGCTTCGTGTTCGGTTCTCTGAACCCTGAGGTCGCCTCGCTCGCCGAGCACCTGGGCGATGCCAGCGTGTTCATCGACCTGCTGGTCGACCAGTCTGCGGATGGCCTGGAGGTGCTGCCCGGCGCCTCCAGCTACGTGAACCGCGGCAACTGGAAGCTACAGCCCGAGAACGGACTCGATGGCTACCACTTCACCACGGTCCACGCGAACTACCTCGCCATGATGGCGCGCCGCGCGCCGCAGGGCGGCGAAGTGCGTCGCTCCTATGACGACTCACTCGCCGCACGCGCCAGCGGCTGGTACGAATTTGCGCACGGTCACGGCGTGATGTGGGCCACCTATCCACGCCCCGAGGCGCGCCCGGTTTGGGACTGGCGCGCGGACATCGAACAGCGCATGAGCCCACAGCGCGCGCGCTGGATCCTGCACCATCAGCGCAATGTTCTGATCTACCCGAACCTGCTGCTGCAGGACAACGCATCCACCCAGATCCGCGTCATCCGACCACTGGACGTGGCGTCCTGCGAGGTCAGCATCTACGCCGTTGCCCCGGTTGGCGAGAGCCCCGCGGCACGCACCTTGCGGCTGCGCCAGTACGAGGATTTCTTCAACGCCACCGGTGTGGCGACGCCGGACGATCTGCTAGTGTTCGAGGCCTGTCAACAGGGCTTTGCGGGCTCCCTGGCGGCCTGGCAACAGGGTTACGCACGCGGCGGCACGCGCATTCACGCTGGCCAGGACCAGCACGCGCGGGCACTGGGTATCCATCCGCTCGCCTGGGGCGACGATTTTCAGGACGAGAGCATGCTGCACGGGCAGTTTCGTCAGTGGGTACACCTGCTCGAAAAGGTAGCCAAACCCAGCGCGCGGCACGCCGCCCCGCTGCCGGGAAAGCATCTGGTTTCTTGAAGGTAGGAGGAAAACTCATGGGTGCACATACCGATCAAAGGACCTTCATCAAGGCATTAGCCAATGCCGACGAATTGCTCCGTGTGGAGCGCGAGGTCGATTGGAACCTGGAGGCCGGCGCTGTCAGTCGACTGGCCTGCGAACGAAGAGCGCCAGCGCCACTATTCGTCAACGTCAAGGATTATCCAGGCGCCGAACTCGTGGCCGTGCTACTCGGGCCCGGATGTGCGGGCATCCATTCCCGCGTCGCGATTGCGCTGGGCCTGCCGCCGGACATCCATCCGCTTGACCTCATCGAAGAGGTGCGCATACGCCTGAAAAAGCCGCTACCCCCGGTACGCGCCAAACGCCAGCAGGCCCCGTGCAAGGAGATCGTCATCACCGATCCGGGGCAGCTCGACCTGAGGCAATTTCCAATGCCCTGGATCAAGAGCATCGACGGCGGCCGTTACGTCGGCACCTGGGACATTGTGGTCACCAAGGATCCGGAGAATGGCTGGACCAATTGGGCGACCTACCGCTGCCAGTACAAGGACCCACAACACTTCAACATCTTGCTGCTGCCGTCGGAACAGCACGGCGGCGGCATGTTTCGCAAGTATGAGGCGGCCGGCAAACCCATGCCGATCGCGCTGGTCATTGGCGCTGACCCGTCCGTGCACTTGGCCGGCATGACGCCGCTGGGGTACGGCGAATGCGAGGCGGATGCCGCCGGCGGGCTACGCCAGTCGCCGGTACCGGTAGTCAAATGCGAGACTTCGGATCTGGAGGTGCCAGCCGACGCCGAGATCGTCATCGAGGCCGAGGTGCTGCCCGGTGTGCGAGGACCCGAAGGACCGTTTGGCGAGTTCACTGGCCACTCGGTGCCACAGGGCCAGAGTCCCGTGGCACGCGTGACCTGCATTACTCATCGGCGCAATCCGGTGTTCCCCATGGCCAACATGGGCAAGCCCTGGGACGACTGTGCCGCGGGCATGTCGATCATGCTGGCGGCGGCAGCGCGCAACCGGCTTGAGCGCGATGGCCTCCCGGTGAAGTCCATATACTGTTTTCCCCCGATCCTGCCGGTGGTGGCGGTGAAACCCGAACTCGGACTCACCAAGCGCATCGTGGGCTCATTGATGGCGGGCGCACGGATGTTTCTGACCAATACCGGCATCATCTTCGTGGACGAGGATGTCGACGTCACCAACGTCCAGGACGTGATGTGGGCGATGGCGACGCGCTTGCACCCATCGCGCTTCGAGGTGGTTCCAAACGTGCCGGCCAACTCGCTGGTGCCGTATCTGGAACCTGAGGAGCGTGAACGCCATCTCACCTCCCAGTGGGTAATGGATGCGACCTTCCCGGCGCACTGGCCGCCTGAGTACCGAGCACGTCACTCGGTCATATCAGACTTTTCTCACGGCTGGTCCGAAGACGTAAAAGCCAAGGTACTCGCTAACTGGGCGGACTATGGCTACGGCACCACGCCGACGGTCAGCCCACTACGAGCGACCGCGTGAGCACGGGATAAAAACAGGAGGGTTGGACATGATATTGGTGGGGACACGCGCCGGTCTGTTCCGGGTCAGCGATACACATGGTCAGTGGTCGGCCGAGCGCCTGCTCGCCACCGACAAGCCGATCATGAGCCTGGCGGTCGACGCGAGCGGCGAAAAGATCTACATCGGTTTCTACCAGGGCGGTATGTGCGCGAGCCGCGACGCAGGTCGCTCCTGGCGACCAATCGGCGCCAACCTGCCGTACCAGGACGTGCGCACGCTGGCGCTGCACCCTGATGACCCGGACACGGTCTATGCCGGCACCGAGCCGGCAGCGCTTTACGTGTCACGCGACAACGGCCAGCGCTTCGAGGAACTCACCGCCGTGCGCACGCACCCGGCCGCCAAGGACTGGGCGTTTCCGATCCGTCCCAAGCTCGGACATGTGCGCACGCTGGCCTTTCATCCGGACGATCCGCAGACCTTCTACGTCGGTATCGAGGTCGGTTCCCTGCTCAAGACCACGGACGGCGGGCAGACCTTCGTCGAGGCGCCGGATTGCGGACACGACATCCACCGCGCCCTGGTGCTGGAAGATCCGGCCCGCACGGTGCTGGTGACCACCGGTCTGGACACCAATGCCTACAAGCGCACCGGTTACGAGGGCCTGTTTCGCAGTGGCAACGGCGGCGCCAATTACCTGCAATCCAACACCGGCCTTGGCGCCTACAAGTACTGCGAGGACGCCATCTGCGCCGAACCTGGGCGCCCGCAGCGGGTGTACCTGGCCACCGCCAGGGGCATTCCGCCGTACTGGGCCTCGATGACACGCATGGTGCTTGGTGCGGCGCTGGGGCACTTTGCCTACTTTGTGACGCCTTCGCGCCTGCGACGGCGCAGCGGTGCCGAGGTGGTGCTTTCCGCCAGCGACGACGGCGGTGCGAACTGGCAACGGCTCGAAACCGAAGGCCTGCCGACGCCGCTGTTCGATATGGTGTGGGCCCTGGCCGTGGCGCCCGACCCCGGCCGGCCACAGCTGTATCTGGGCACCACCGGCGGTGATCTGTACCTGGGCGAGCCAGGCGGGCAGTCCTGGCGCAAGGCGCTGTCCGGGCTGCCGGTCATCACCCAGCTGCACGCCCTCGCCGCCTGAGAAGCCGGGCCATGGAACGGCAAGCAGCACCCGTCACGCTGGTTACCGGGGGCACCTACGGCATTGGCCGGGCGATCACGCTGACGCTGGCCGCGCAGGGACACACGGTGTGTGCCTGCGGGCTTGAGGCGCGCCAGGTGGGCAGCATTGCCGAGGCTGGCATCGCCGGCACTGCGGCCGAGCTGGCGCAGCGTCAGCTCAGCGCCGACCTGGCCGAGGTGGATGTGGCCGACGGCGCGCAGGTGCGGGCCTGGGTTGCCGGGGTGTTGAGCCGTCACGGCCGCATAGACGCACTGGTCAACAATGCGGCCATCCACCCGCGCGGCGACGTCACGCAAACCGACGAGGCGCTGTGGGATCACGTCATCGGCGTGAACCTGAAGGGGGTTTTTCTCACCTGTCGGGCCGTGATTCCGGCCATGCGCGCGGCCGGCGGCGGGGCCATCGTCAACATTGGCTCGGGCGCGGGCTGGGGCAAGCCGGATCTGGCGGCCTATAGTGCCAGCAAGGGCGGTGTGTTCGCGCTGTCCGCGGCCATGGCCTGGGATCATCTGGACGATCACATCCGCGTCAACGTGGTCGTACCCGGCGGAACGCACTCGGGTATGACCGGGCTCGGCAGCGTGCCGGCTTTCGAGCGCCTGGCCAGCCGCACCGCCACCGGCCGGGTGACCGAGCCTCAGGACATTGCGAACGCGGTCGCCTTCCTGCTCTCTGACGCCGCGACACAGATATCCGGCACCGTGCTCGACGTGGGCTGTTTTTCCCACCAGGGTGGCCGACCCCTACTCGCCTGAAAAGGACAACGTCATGGACCTCGCTGACCTTAAAACACGGGCGCTAGTCGACCCTGAGCGCGGCCTCGTCAGCCGTGAAATATTCGTTGATCCAACGCTTTACGCCGCAGAGCTAGAACGTATCTTCGCCACGCAGTGGCTGTTCGTCGGCCACGTCAGCCAGGTGCGCCGCCCAGGTGACTTTGTGGTTTCGCGCATGGGTGAGGAATCGGTACTGCTGGTGCGCGACGTGGATGGCGAGCTGCACGTGTTCCTGAATTCATGCCGCCATCGCGGCATGCAGGTGTGCCGCTACGACCAGGGCAACGCCAGCGAGTTTGCCTGTCCGTACCACGGCTGGACCTATGACACCAAAGGCCGCCTGGGCGCCGTGCCGGCGCTGCGCGAGGGTTACTTCAGCGAGCTGGAACTGGCCGAATGGGGTCTGGTCGAAGCGCGGGTTGCGGAGCTCAAGGGCAGCATCTGGGCCTGCTGGGACGCTGCCACGCCGGGTCTTGAGGATTGGCTGGGCGACGCGCGGATCTGGATCGAGGAGTTCTTCACTGTGCCGGATGTCGGGGTCGGGGAACTGGAACTGATCGCCGGCGTGCAGAAGTGGACCCTGCCGTGCAACTGGAAATTCGGCGCCGAGAATTTCTCCGGCGACAACTACCACAACGTCAGCCACGCCTCGGTGGACCAGCTGGCGCTGTCGCCCAGCGGCAAGGCCGGGCGCCACCAGTACGACGCCATTCCGCAAAAGCCGGTGCTGCAAAACATTGCCTACGCGGCGACTGGCCACTCCGGACGTGGTGCGCTGTATCCGCCGGGTTTCGATTTTCTGTCCGCCTACGCCGCCGTACCGGAACTGCACGCGTATTACCGGCGCGCTTACGCCGCGCGCGAGCAACAGCTTGGCGAGCGCGCCCGCATGGTGCCCCACGGCGGCACCATCTTTCCGAATATGTCCTTCTCGAACGGCCGCACCAGCATCGCGCTATGGCATCCGGCCGGGCCCGAGACCTGCGAGGTATGGCGCTTCTACTTCGTCCCCGAGTACGCGCCGGCGGCGGTCAAAGACCACCTGCGCCGCTACGTCATCCGCTACCAGGGGCCATCGGGCCTGACCGAAGAGGACGACATGGAGAACTGGAACCTCGCCCACCGGGCCAGTCGCGGCACCATCGCGCGGCGCCATCCCTATCACATGGCAATGGGCCTTGGGCATGAGTTGGCGGCCGGCAGCGAGCCGTGGATCGCGCGCGGCGGTACCGTCATGGAAGGCGTGTCCGAGCAGAACCAGCGCGGCTACTACCGGCGCTGGGCACAGCTGATGGGCGTACTGTGAGCGGCCCGGACAACGCCGCCCTGGCGCGTTTGCTGCGGGCACGCGAGGCTGAAGAGTTCCTGTACCGCGAAGCTGGCTTGCTGGACCGGCGCGAGTTCACCGCCTGGCTGGACCTGCTCGCCGACGACGTGCGCTATTTCATGCCGCTGCGGCGCAATGTGCCCTCGCTGGCACCCGCTGAGGAATGGACGCGCGAAGGCCAGGATGTTGCCTGGTTCGACGAGGGCAAGGACGTGCTCGCCATGCGCGTGACGCAGCTGCACACCGGCGTGCACTGGGCGGAGGAGCCACCCTCGCGTACCTGCCACCTGGTCTCGAACGTACTGCTGATGGACGACAGCGGCCCGGAGTGGGAGGTACACAGCCATTTCATCTTTTACCGCAGCCGCATGGAGCGCGAGACCGACCTGCTGGCTGGCCGCCGCGAAGACGCGCTGCGCCCGACACCGCAGGGCCTGCGCCTGGCGCGCCGCCGCGTCCTGATTGACCACAACGTCCTGCCGATCAAGAACCTGACCAATTTTTTCTGATAACGCCCCCGCGGCAGGAGACAGAGCAATGTCCGACTACGATCCCGTGAACGTGAACGTGGACGTGCTGGTGATCGGCGGCGGCCTCGGCGGTTGCCGGGCGGCACTGCGCGCGCGGGAACTGGGCGCCTCGGTGGCGCTGGTCGAAAAAGCCCAGGTCGCCCGCGCCGGTCCCATGACCTACGTGCACTCGCAATTCGCCCCGGACCGCCTGCTGGAAGGCGATGAACTCAACACCTGGGTGGAAGAGTTCGTGGTCGGCTCGAACTACCTGGCCGACCAGGACTGGACGGCAATGTTTCTGCGTGACGCCTACTTCCGCTTCCGTGAGCTGATCGACATGGGCGTGCCCTACGCGCGCAGCCCCGACGGCAATCTCAAGTACGTGAAGGTGCGCGGCCACAAGATCGGCACCACGCTGGGTGCCGATGGGCGGGCCTGCATGGAGGTGATGCGCAAGGCAATGAAGCGCGCGCGGGTTCGGTTGTTCGAGAAGGTGGCGAGTCTGGACCTGCTCACGCTCGATGGCCTGCACCCGACCAAGGAGGGCGTGTGCGGCGCGGTCGGCGTGCACGTGCAGACCGGTGTACCGCACGTGTTTCGCGCCAAGGCGGTGCTGCTGTGCACCGGGCCCTTCTACCCGCGCATGCATTACGCCTTTTCCGACCACATCCCCGGCGACGGACACCGCATGGCCTACCGCGCGGGCGCCGAGCTGGCCGGCATGGAGTTTGGCCAGTTCGCTGCCTGGAGTTATTTCAACAAGACGTTCTTCACGCCCGGCCAGGCCAAGATTCAGGGCATTGGCGCGCACTTCAAGAACCGCCTGGGCGAACGCTTCATGAGCGGCTACGACCCGATCTGGGGTGAGCAGACCGGCCTGATCCAGATGGCGCGGGGCATCATTACCGAAAACATCGAAGGGCGTGGCCCCTGTTACGTGGACATGCGTCACGTGCCCACCGCGGACATTGAGATGCTGTATCAGGTGGCGCCGACCGTGGGGCGCGCATTCAAGGAATTTGGCGTCGACCCGGCGCGCGACACGCTGACTGTTAACCCGATGATGGTGCTGGCCAGCAACAGCTCGTCGGGCCTGCGCATCGGACTTGACGGCGAGACCAACGTGCCCGGGCTGTACGCCGCAGGTGCGTGCACCTGCCTGCCGCATATGATGGCGGGCATCTCCGGCAGCGCCATTTCGAGTGCCTCGCTGGTGACCGGCTACCGGGCTGCCGGTGCCATGGCGGCGCGCGCCGCGAGTCTTGGGCGCCTGCCGCGCAATACGCGCCAGGTGGACGACGCCATCTCCGCTTTCTATGCGCCGCGCCACAAGTTCCGGCTGACGCGCCCAGCCGACGCCCACCTCGAAATCGGCCGCGTGACCGGCGAGGCGACCTTCGCGCTGTTCAAGAACGCTGCCCGTATCCAGCACGTACGCGAGGAACTGGCCCGCATCGAGGCCGACCTGTTACCCAAGGTGTATGCCCCTGACCTGCACGAACTGGTCAAGGCGCACGACGCGCGCACCTATCTGGAAGTTTGCAAGCTGGTCACCAGCGCCATGCTGGAGCGCACCGAGAGCCGCGCCGAGCTGTTCCGCGCCGACTATCCGTTCCGGGATAACGACCGCTGGCTGAAGTGGTTGATGTTGAGCGCGCCAGGGGAGGATCTGGCCGCGCCGCCGCGAGTCACGCATTGGGATCTGCCCTTCGAGCGCTGGCCCATCAAGCCTCCGCGCGGCATCGAGCCGTCCACATACGGCGTGCCAGAACGCTTTCGCGAAGCCCAGAGCGCCTGAAGGAGACCACTGACCATGATCGAGAAAATAGACTACGCCATCTGCGACGGCTGCAATGCCTGTATCGACGCCTGCCCGACCGGCGTGCTGACCCTGGAGGAAGTGGGCGAGCCGTGGAATCCGATCGGCCCGCCGGGCTGGAAGGCAGTGATCCGCTACCCCAACGACTGCCACAGCTGTCGCCTGTGTGCCATCGACTGCCACGTGGACTGCATCACGGTGAACCACGGCCTGCGCATCCCCGACCCCTATCTGGGCTATGAGCACTTGTCGGAGGCGAAAACCGCCTGAATCTCACATTCCGGGCGCCGCGCGCCCCCCCACGGCGGGACCTATAACAGGCAGTTCAGGTTGCGCATGCGGATGACGTTCTGGGTGGTGTGAATCTCCCGCCGGGCCAGGCGAAAGCCGCCATTACCGTCGCCGCGCAGCAGGTCCACGCGCCGCGCGGTGAGGATCTCGTCCTCGTCATACAGGCGGTTGCGGGTGAGTTGCACGGTGGAATGGACGCGATACTCGCCCGCGGTTGCGGTCGGCTCCACCTCGACATTGCTGACGATGCGGCAGGTCCGCGGCGGCGGGTCCATGGACGGCACGCCGGGACGCTTCAGGCGCTCCACCCGCAGACGCAGCGAGCCGAAATCGTCGTCGAAATGATCGGTGTCGACCGCGTGCCTGCGCTGTTCGCGTTTGTAGCGGCTGCGCTGGGCCGGCATGCCGTAATGGATGTCCTGCGCGACCAGCAGGTGCCAGTCGTCGTAACGGTCCTCGTCGAGCAGCCGGGCCTCTCGGAACAGGAACTGCTGGATCGCGAACCAGGTTTCGAACGCAACCGCGGCATCAGCCATGACTCGCCTCCCGCAGCGGCGTGTTGTCGCCCGTGAAGCGCCGCGGCGCCAGCGGAATCTGCGCCCAGCTTTCGGCGCGCATGAACTCCTGCCAGCGCTGGTAAAAGCCGCGGAAGCAGTTGTCCGAGATGCGCTGGTCCACGCGACCGGGGAAGGTCGGATCGTCATGCCGTTCGTGCCCCAGGCCCATGGCGTAATGTGAGTCGAACTTGCGGTTGGCCACGCCACGCAGCGCCTTGCTCATGTTCTCCATGTTGTTGCAGTCGTCCGTCTCGAACATCCCCGACGTGCCAAGCATGCGGGCGTTGAAACGTACCATCTCGCGCTTGAGCTCGTCCGGCAGGTTTTTCTCAACCACCGTCCACATCCACAGCTCGCACTCGTCCGGTCCCTTGGGATGGATGATCCGAAACGTAAACCCGGGCACGAACATGAAGGTGGGAAACAAGCCGCCGTCGATGGACGACCCGACGAACCAGGCCCGCGGTTCGCCCAGGTGCTCGATGTACCGCGGCCGGCTGGCGTTGGCGAATTTCAGCCACGGTTCGGGATCGTAGAAAAGTGAGTACTGGCCCTGACCGTCCAGGTTGGCGTTCCAGCCGTGGCCGTTGACGGTGGCCGACAGCGTCTGGCCTTGCAGGTCGCTGCCTTCCTCGACGCCGATCTGCATGTCGCGGCCAGCCGAGCAGATCTGTACCGACAAGCCGTGCGCCGCGAGCACGTGGTAGGTGTCGGAGATGATGTTCTCGGCCGCGATCTTCCAGTTGCAACGCAGCGTCATGCGCATGGTGCCACCGAGAAACTCGACCCCGCCCGGCTGCGGGTCGAATACCGCATCCAGGTACCAGGCGAAGTCCCCCAGAAAATCCGACAAGGTCGGCGCGGCCGGATCGAAGTTGCCGAAATACAGTCCCTTGTAGGACTCGACGCGGATCGACTTGAGCCCCCAGCTGGCCTTGTCGAGCTCGCCATAGTAGGCATCGCCCTCGCGCGGCACATCCACCAGCGCACCGTCGGCGCCAAAGGTCCAGCCGTGATAGGTGCAGGTGAAGTGTTTGGCGTTGCCCTCCTCCGCCAGGCACAGCAGCGTGCCCCGGTGGGTGCAGACATTCAGGAACGCCGCCACGCTGCCGTCCACCTGACGGATGACCAGCACCGGGTCTTCACCCATGAAGGTGGTCAGAAAATCACCGGGATTGGGAAGCTGCGTGTCATGGGCCAGAAACAGCCATGAACGGTCGAAAATGCGTTCAAGTTCCTGCCGGTATAACGCCGGGTCGGCGAATATTTCGCGCCTTACCAGCCCTTCATCGGCCCGCACCAAGTCGTCGAGCTTATCCATAGCTCCTCCTGATCTATTGTTTTTTCGACACCCTTCCCAGTCAGTCTATATATATGTGTGTTGCCGTTAGCCCACGGGTACGGGCAAGCATGACCCATGGGGGCACAGCGCGACAGTGTTCAAGAATACTCCTTAGCCGGAGCCGAATCGTGACGCAGGGCAAGCTTAAACCACCCGCCTGCCAGGTCACGCACGCGACGCCCCGGCGCCCTGGATACGGCACAAACGACCGGCGCTTCAGGCCTTGATGCCCACGCCGCGCTGCATCAGCCACAGTGCCCACCCACCCAGCGCAGTGGTCAGGACCAGCAGCAGCGCCAGTCCGTTGAGCACTGGAATGTCCGAACTGCCCAGGATGGCGTAACGAAAGCCATCCACCAGATACAGCACCGGGTTGGCCAGCGACAGCGTGCGCCACAGTGGTGGCAGCAGGTCCACCGAATAGAACACTCCGCCCAGATAGGTCAGGGGCGTGAGCACGAAAGTCGGCACGATCGAGATGTGATCGAAGCTGTTCGCAAACACCGCGTTGATGAACCCGGCCAGTGCGAACAGCACCGCCGTGATCACGGCAAACAGCAGCGTCAGGCCCAGGTGCGCGATGGAGAAATCGACCAGCGCGAAGGCCACCGCGGACACCAGCACCGCCGTGAGCAGCGCCCGCACCACCGAGCCGGCGACGTAGCCGGCCAGGATCAGCCAGTTGGGAATCGGCGCCACCAGCAGTTCCTGCACGAAGCCCTGCATCTTGGCGGCGAAGAACGACGACACCACATTGCCGTAGGCGTTGGTGATGACCGACAACATCACCAGCCCAGGCACGATAAAGGCGATGTACTCGTGCCCGCCCATGGGGCCAATGCGCCGGCCAATCAGATGGCCGAAGATCATCAGATACAGCGTGGTGGTGATTACCGGAGGCAGCAGCGTTTGCGCCCAGATGCGCAGAAAGCGGCGCACTTCCTTGGTCACCAGCGTCCGAAAAGCGCCCCACCAACGCAGCCGGCGCTGTGCCGGTACGCCGCTCGCGTAAGCCGGTTCGTTAAACGCGGTCACGTTGCGCCTGCACCATCCGCACAAAGAATTCTTCCAGCCGATTAGCCTTGTTCTTCAGGCCGAGCACCTCGATGCCGCTACGGTTCAGGGCGTCGAACACGGCGTTCAACCGACCGTCCCTGGGCACGTCAACTTCCAGTTCCTGCGCGCCGCTGCGGCGAAAGGTGAAACCGGGCAACTCGGGCAGCCGTTCGCCCCCGCTCACCGTGAGCACAAAGGTCTCCTGGTGCAGGCGCGCCAGCAGATCGGACACCAGGCCGTCTTCCACGATGCGGCCATGGTTGATCATCGCCACGCGCCGGCACAGGGTTTCGGCTTCTTCCAGATAGTGCGTGGTCAGGATGATGGTGGTGCCAGCGAGGTTCAGCTCGCGCAGAAACTCCCACATGTCCCGCCGCAATTCGATGTCCACCCCGGCCGTGGGCTCGTCCAGAATCAGCAGCGGCGGCTCGTG
>NZ_JBFIII010000054.1 GCF_041601295.1 Immundisolibacter sp. | reverse complement strand
TCCAGGCCAACGCCGCTGCCGCGGCGGGCAAGTTCGTTTATCAGGGTACGCAGCGCCGACAGGTGAAGGGCGGCTCCGTATTCGGGCACTTCAAAGGTCAGGCGGCTTGCCCGGTCTGGGTGTCGGTCCAGGGTCTGCAACAGCCAGCCATGAAAGCTGACATCTGTCAGCGAGATGGCGCTCAGATTGATTGCCACGCGCAGGTCAGCTGGCCCCGCGGTGGGCCACTGGTCAAGGACCGCGGCGATGACTGTTTTGTCGACTTGAGTCGCAAGACCGTGCCGGTAGGCCATGGGCATGAAATCCGCTGCCGAGAGCAGGCCCTCATCGGTGGGCAGGCGCAGCAGGATTTCGTGATGTAGCGTCGTGCCGTTGCCGTCCAGGCGCCGCACCGGTTGGGCGAACAGCCTCCATTGGTTTTGTTGCAGGCTGGTGGTGAGCAGGTCGCGCCAGGCACTGGCCGAACGCGCCCGTACTTCTTCGGTAGTAGGCGCCAGGCGCCAGGCGTTGCCGCCGTCTGTTTGCGCCTGACGCAGGGCGGCGTCGGCGCGGCTGAGCAAGCTGCCGGGGGTATCGCCCTCGCAGTGCAGGGCAATGCCGACGTGGCCGCCATCAAAAGCACTCAAAAGGCCGCCGTCGTGCAGACGGCTGAGCAGCGCGGCCAACGCTTCGCCCAGGGCGGCGAGGTCATCGCTGCTGGTGCGCGGCAGCAGCATGGCGAAATCGGCACCGCTCAGGCGCGCCACGCAATACGGATGAAAGGCGGCCGCTTCCGCGCGCAAGGCGTCACCCGCCTGACGCAGCAACTCGTCGCCGCCAGCGTACCCATGCTGCTCGTTGTAGGCGCGAAACTCACGCAGCTGTATCAGCATCAAGGCACCACGGAAATGCAGTTCCTGCGAGCCGAGCAGGTGCGCGGTCTCACGGTCGAACAGTGCGCGGTTTCCCAGGCCCGTGACCGGGTCCCGATAGGCTTGCGCTCGCAAGGTTTCTGCCAGCGTGATCTGTTCCGCCAGCATCTGTTGCACTTTGCCGGACAGGCGGTTCATCGCCTCGACCACGCGTCTGAGCTCGGGCGTGCGGGGCAACTGCTCCTGTACCGGGAAGTCGCGGTTGGCGATGGCCGTGGCCTGCGCTTCCACGCTGCGCAGTGGCTTCAGAATGATCCGTACGCCGCCCATCGCCCCGACCAGAGCAAGCGCCGCGACCAGGGCGAACAGGGCGGCCGAGTCGCGGAAGGTCCCCCACAGTTCAAGGTAGGCGTAGCCCGGATCGCTGCGGACCTCGATTGTGCCGAGCCGTTTCCAGCCCGACATGAGCAGCGCTTCGCCGAGCGGCGTCTTGACCGGAAGTTGGCGCACAAACCAGCCCGGAACGTCTTGCAGAGAGCTTGTCTGGGTGCGCTCGACCAGCGGGGTGCCGGCCGTGTCGAGCACGCGGATAGACCGGTAATAGCCGCTGTCGAACATGGCGTCGATCAGCGACTCCATGGTGGCGCGATCGTCCTGCTCCACGGATGTCGACAGCGACAGACCAAGCGATGTCGCCGCATCCTGGGCGTGGGACTCAAGTTGCCGGTCCAGATAGCGACGGGTGTTGGCGACGCTGATCGCGACGCTGCCGACCCATACCAGGAGTAACAGAGTCAGGATGGCGAGTGTCAGTTGTCGCAGCAGACTCATTGGGTGGCATGCTCCGGAAAAAGTGCGTGAACTTTGCTCTGTTTCATGCGGATGACCAAATCTCGCCACGGTCCGATACGGGTGGCACTGCCCACGCGTCGACTGTTGCCCCGTGCCTTGGCGATCCACAAGCCTCGGCCGTTGAAACTGTACACGGGAGTCAGATCGCTACGCGCCGAGCCGGGCAGAACCTCGGCCACGAGATTGTCCAGCACGCGCGGATCGCTGGCCGGGGTGGCGTAATACGCCAACACCATGTGCGCCTGGTTCAGTTTGTGCGCTTTAACGTATGTGATTTGCAGCCGCGCCGACGACACGCCCATTTCGACCAGGGTAAAGTACTTGGCGATGGCGAAATCTTCGCAATCCCCGGCCCCCTTGGCGAGAAACTCCACCGGCGTGGCCCAATAATCGGCTGCTTCCCACAGCAGGATGTCGTCAACGAACTCCAGGTCGTTGAAAAAATCGTTGACGGCTTTCAACTTGGCAGTCGTGGAAAGCTTGGCGCCACTGTCCAACAGCGCCTGCCATTCCCGGATGCGCCGCAAGGCGGCATTGCTGTACGGATGATCAATGCTGACCGGAGCCGGGTCCCGGCTCGGATCCTGGGCGACCGCCGGAAGCAATAAGCCGACCCACAGAAGGGCGAGCCAACGCCCAACGATCCTCGCCGTCGGACGCTTCACCAGGGGCGAGCTAAGTCGCATCCTCGCCCCTGCTAACGCATTACGGGGCCGGGCACGGCGCCGGCGTCCGAGCAGGCGCAGAAGCAGCATTTCGTTTTCTCACGGTGCCTCGTCGCGATGGTGTGCATACAGGTGCAGCGTAAAAAGCGGCAACGGATATGGCGGATCCGTGCGACAACCATTGGTTGCTTGATTAAACGTTATGGCACAGCAAAGTCTGGTCGAAGCCCGCCGTCTCAAGCTGCCGGCCGCACTGGCCGTTAGTAGTATCGTTTGCGGCTCGTCGCCGCCGAAACCTGAGGTCCTGATGGAGAATTCCCGGTTGTCGGTTCCGGATTGGGCGCTGTCGGGTCCCGCTACCCGGCCCGAGGATCCCTTGCTCGACTGCCTGGTGTTCGCTTGCGCGGCATATCAGCGCGCCAAATCCGCTGAGGCGCTGACCGCCGGCCTGCCGCTCCAGGACGGTCGCCTTACGCCCGCTTTGTTTGTTCGGGCTGCCAGCCGTGCTGGACTCAGCGCCCGCCTGGTACAGCGCGAACTTGGCCGCATTCCGCCGCAGGTGTTGCCGGCGATACTGTTGCTCAAATCGCACCGGGCTGTGGTGCTGCTTGGAATGTCGCCGGATGGCCAGTGGCGGGTGGCTGACCCGGATCTGGGCATGGGCGAAGTGCTGCTGCCACCCGGCCGCCTGGCTGAAGACTATGCTGGCAGTGCGTTGTTCCTGCGGCCCGAGGCGCAGTTCGACGCGCGTACGGCGCAGCACCCGGAGCCGACATCGGGACATTGGTTCTGGGGCAGCTTGCGTCGCCTGTGGCCGATCTACAGCGAGGTGCTGCTGGCAGCGCTGTTGATCAATCTGTTCGCCCTGGTTACGCCGCTGTTCGTTATGCACGTCTATAACCGGGTCGTGCCCAACCGTGCCATGGAGACACTCTGGGTGCTTGCCATCGGCGTGGTGGTGATCTACCTGTTTGACACCCTGATGCGGTCGCTGCGCGCCTATTTTCTGGACGTGGCCAGCAAGAAATTCGACGTCAGTCTGTCCGCTCGTCTGTTCGAACAGGTCATGGGCGTGCGGATGGAGGCGCGTCCGCGCTCGGTGGGCGCGTTCGCCAATCAGCTGTCGGAGTTCGAAAGTTTCCGCGAGTTCATCACCTCGGCCACGCTGACCACCCTGATCGATGTGCCGTTTGCGGTGTTGTTTCTGATTGTGATCGCCTGGCTTGGTGGGCCAGTGGCCTTGGTGCCCTTGGCGCTGATGCCGTTGGTGCTGTTGTACGGTGTGGCTGTGCAGGCACGCCTGCGCGATCTGGTGCTAAAGACCCAGCGACTGGCAGCGCAAAAGCACGCCACTTTGATTGAGACCCTGACCTCACTTGAGACGGTGCGCGCCACCGGCGCCGCCGGCCCGGTGCAGCGGCGCTGGGAACAGGTGGTGGGCAACATGGCTCGCCTGAGTATGCGCTCGCGGATGTTGTCCACATCCGCCGTGAACGTGGCGTCGCTGGCGGTACAACTGGCGACGGTCGGCATCGTGGTGGTGGGTGTCTACCGTATCGTTGATGGAGATCTTTCGGTCGGCGGCCTGATTGCCTGCATCATGTTGGCGTCCAGGGCGATGGCGCCGCTGGCACAGGTTGCCGGTTTGCTGGTGCGCTTCGATCAATCGATGGCGGCGCTCAAGGTGGTAGACCAAATAATGCAGCTGCCGGTGGAGCGGCCGGTCGGGAGCAGTTTCCTGCACCGACCGACGCTGCAGGGGGCGATCGAGTTCAGCGACGTTACCTTCAAGTACCCCGGGCAGGACCTGGCGGCGCTCGATAAGGTGTCGCTACGAATCACCGCCGGTGAGCGGATTGCAATAATCGGTCGGATCGGTTCGGGCAAAAGTACGCTCGAACGGCTGATTCTTGGCCTTTATCAACCGACCGCAGGGGCGGTGTTGGTCGACGGTATCGACCTGCGCCAGATCGATCCGGCGGATTTGCGACGCAATGTTGGTTATGTGCCGCAGGATGTGGGGCTGTTTTTCGGTACAGTGCGGGACAACATAACGTTGGCTGCGCCACATGCCAGCGACGAAGCCGTCCTTCGCGCGGCTGAGATCGCAGGGGTCAGCGCGTTTACCAGCCGTCACCCGGCGGGTCTCGACCTGCCTGTCGGTGAGCGTGGCGAGGGCCTCTCCGGCGGCCAGCGGCAGACCATTTCGATCGCCCGCGCGCTGTTGCTGGAGCCGCCCATCCTGATAATGGACGAACCCACCAATGCCATGGACAACACCACCGAGGAGCAGTTCAAGACTCGCCTGGCCCCGCTGGTCCAGGGTAGAACCTTGCTGCTAGTGACGCATCGTGCATCCCTGTTGTCGCTGGTTGACCGCATCATCGTCATGGACAACGGACGCATCGTTGCCGATGGTCCCAAGGATACGGTGCTCGAAGCCCTGCGCAGCGGCCAGGTCAGTGGGCGGCAGACATGAGCAGGCTGCGCGCCGCCTGGTCTTCGCTGTGGGCGCGATGGCGCGACCTTGATCGTGATGATCTGGACTTCATGGCCGATACAGATGCGGTCGATATCGACCCTGCCCATCCGGCTGGGCATTTGATCCTGTTTGCCGTCGCGCTGTTGTTTGTGATTGCCCTGCTATGGGCGTCGATAGCACGAGTAGACGAAGTGACCCATGCGGAGGGCCAGGTCATTCCGTCATCGCAGGTGCAGGTGGTACAGAACCTGGAGGGCGGCATCGTCCGGGAAATTCTGGTGCGTGAGGGCGATGTCGTGGCCAAGGGCCAGGTGCTGCTGAACATTGACGATACCCGATTTGCCTCGTCGTACCAGGAGGGCCGCCTCAAGTACCTGGCGTTGTTGGCCAAGGCAACCCGGCTGCAGGCCGAGGCCGAAGGCGTGACGCTGCAGATGCCTTCCGATGTAACCAAGGAGGCGCCGCAGCTGGGTGAGGATGAACAGCGTCTGTACCTCACCCGTCAGCGGGAACTGGCGTCCAACCGCCAGATCATCGAACAGCAACTCAGCCAGCGCCAGCAGGAGTTATTGGGCATGCGCTCGCGGCTGGGACAACTCCAGCGCAGCAATGCGCTGCTCCAGGACGAACTGCAACGAACCGAGCCGCTGGTTGGCGAGGGCGTCATCTCCCACGTCGAATTGCTGCGCCTGCGCCGCCAAGTCAACGAAACCCGGGGCGACCTGGATGGGGTGCGGCTGGCGCTGCCGGGAGCGCAAGCGGCGCTGGCTGAAGTGGCACAGAAGATCAAGGATCTGGATCTCAAGTTTCGCTCCCAGGCACAGGGCGAACTGAACGACGTCAAGGCCGAATTGGCGGCCACGGAGGAGGCCAATACGTCGGCCCTGGACCGCGTTACCCGCACGGCCGTGCGTTCCCCGTTGCGCGGAACGGTCAAGCGGTTGAAAGTCGCGACCGTTGGCGGGGTGGTGCAGCCCGGTATGGACCTGGTGGAAATCGTGCCTCTGGAGGATGCCCTGTTAGTGGAGGCGAAAGTCCTGCCACAGGACATTGCGTTTCTGAGGCTGGGGCAATCGGCCTCGGTCAAGCTCAGCGCTTATGACTCCACCATCTACGGGGCGCTGGATGCGACCCTGGACCATATCAGTGCCGATTCCATCACGGACGACGAAGGGAACAGCTTCTTTGTGATTCGGGTACGCACGCGTGACCGCGGTTACATCAAGGATGGCGAATCGCTGCCGATAATCTCGGGCATGACGGCGTCCGTGGATGTGCTGACCGGACGCAAGACGATATTGACCTATCTTTTGCGCCCGATCGGACGCGCCCGGGAGCGGGCATTTCACGAAAGATGAGGTTTTATATTGCAGTGGAGATTCCTGCGGTAGTTGGCGATGGCCCCGCCTCGCTGACGCACTGTCCCCTTGGCTACCCGTCCAATAGCAAGGGTTTAACCAAGTCTGCATCATCGCGTTATTAGGATTTCAATTGGCGCCTGGCGCCGCGTGCCGACAGCAAACTGGCCGGCGCAGATTCATGACCCAAATGGGACGAGGTTGTTATGGCTCAGCAAAATATTGGCGTTGTTACGGCGGTCGTGGGTCAGGTTATCGCCGTTGGCGAGGACGGGGTCGAGCGTGTTCTGACCGTCGGTGATGCTGTTTACGCTGATGAAATCATTCGCACAACCGATGCCGCGGCGGTCACCATCCAGTTCACGGACGGTACCTGGTTCGATCTAGGCCGCAACACCGTGGCAGTGTTGGATAGCGAAGTCTTCAGCCCTGACGGGGCGGAGGACGAAGCCGCCAGCGCCGCCGTGGCGCAGGTGGAAGATATCCAGGCGGCCATTCTCGCAGGCGCGGATCCGACGACCCTGCTGCCCCCGACGGCGGCCGGCCCAACAGCGGCGGGTGGCGGCGGCGAGGAAGGCGGGCACTCCTTTGTGGCGCTGGACCACGATTTTGTTACCGTCACCCCGCAAGCGGGTGTGTCCACGTCGGCGTCTCCGCTGTTGTTCGCTAACGCGGCTGAAGTCATTGTGCCGGTCGAACAAGAGGAAGAACTACCGCCGAACATTCTGACGGACGGCGACGAGTCGGTCACGACCGACGAGGACACGGCGGTGTCCGGCAACGTGCTGGACAACACGTTCAACCCGGACGGGCCGAGTGCGGCCAGCGTCACCGGGACCTTCGGCTGGGGCGCCACCAGCACCGCGGTGGGCTCGACCGCGAGCATTGCCGGGGTCGGCACGCTGGTGATCAACAGCAACGGCAGCTACACCTTCACGCCGGCGGCTGGCTACACCGCCGCGGTACCGGATGCGACCTACACGGTGACCGACGGTCTTGCGACCGATCCTTCGACGCTGCACCTGAGCATCACGCCGGTGGGCGGCGGCCCGGTGGCCCCGGTGGCGGTGGACGACACCTTCAGCACCACCGAAGACAACGCGGTGACGATCACCTCGGCGGGCTTGTTTGGTGCCGATGGCACCGGTCCGAGCAACGATTCGGACATTGACAGTGCGAGCTTCAGCTCGATCACGGTGACGGCGCTGGCGACCGATGGGGTCCTGAAGCTGGACGGCGTCGCGGTGACGCTGAACCAGGTGATCGCGGTGGCGGACATTGCCGCGGGCAAGCTGACGTTTGTGCCGGACGGCGATGAGAACGGCAGTCCGTATGCGACGTTCAAGTACACGGTGAGCGACGGTGCGCTGTCGAGCAACGAGGCGACGGTGACGATCAACGTCACGCCGGTGAACGACGCCCCGGTTGTGACGCCGGCTCTAACACGTGTCTCTGAGGAGGGCCTAGCCTGGGCCAATCCGGACAACATCGGCAATCCGACGGATACGACGAACTCGAAGACGGCATCCGGCAGTATCGTGATTACCGATCCGGACAACACGACCTTTACCGTGACCCTGGGAGCGCCACCTCCGGGAACTTACACTTCCGGCGGACAGAATATCGTCTGGACGCTTAGCAACACTAACCACACCCTCACCGGCGCCGTGGGTTCGGCCATCATCATGGTCGTTAGCATCGACGATGCCGGTGCATACACGGTGGCACTTTCGGGTCCGGTCGATCAGCCACTGGGTAACCAGGAAAACCTGCTGCCCATGGTTTTCGGGGTCAACGTCAATGACGGTACGGTGACCACGGCGAGCTCGCTGACGGTTACGGTGGAAGATGATTCACCGATATTAGCGGTGACCAACGGCATTTTTCAGAACGGCGTGGGCACGCAGCTGGTGGGTACTTTGGCGTCGATCGGCGCCGACATTACCGCAAGCAAAGTCACGTTGAGCGGTACTCCGCCGGCCAATTTGACGTCGAACGGTATTGCGCTGACGTACAGCCTGAGCGACGGAGGCTCGACGCTGACAGCCAAGGCAGGCGTGAACACCGTCTTCACGTTGACGGCACATCCGGACGGCACCTATTCGTTTGTGCAATCGGCGCTGCTTGATCTTACGGTGCTCAGTTCAAACCTTCAGTCCAGCGTCGGGGCGGGCGGCCCGCACAACAGTTACTACCTGTATGCCGACGGCGGCTTTGGCTCGGTTGAGAATGCCAAGGACTGGGCGGTGAAGATTACCGGGAGCGCCGGCATCAATCCCAGTAAGCAGGGCATGGGAGTCGGCAACAATTTGTTTGAGACTGGCGAGACCATGCGCTTCGAGTTTGACGATGAGCATGCCAGCTCGATAGGTGGGACGACCCCGAACCTCGCCTACCAGACGAGAATAGGCGTCACCGACATCAGCGGCACCGAGTCGGTAAACTGGACGGCGTATTTCACCGATGGGTCAACCCAGACAGGAGTCGCCACGGCTCTGAATCTGGTAAATGGCGCTATCGTGATCACGGCGCCTAGCGGGTTCTATATTGATTATGTCGATTTGGCGGCAGGGGTGGACACTTCTGTGCGCATCAACGGATTGACGAACCTGGTTCAGAACGATACCGGGACCGCAAATTTGAGTTTCGGCTTTGTGGCGACCGATGGTGATGGCGATGCCGTCAGCGGGTCGTTGTCTGTCCTTGCCCAGAACTCCAGCACACTGACCGGAGGTACGGGTCATGACGCCCTGGGTGGCGGCATCGGTGCCAATATTCTGATTGGCGGCGACGGCAACGACATTCTTACCGGCGGATTGGGTAACGACACCATGACCGGCGGTCTGGGGGCTGATGTCTTTAGGTGGCAGGCGGGGGACACTGGTACCGATACCATCATCGATTTCAACAAAGCTCAGGGCGACGTTCTGAATCTGAAGGATTTGCTGATTGGAGAAGGTGGGACGTTCGCGTCTAATAACCTGGCCGACTACCTTACTTTCAGCCTCGTCAGCGGTAATACGGTTATTTCCGTGGATGCGGATGGGGCGGGGTCGGGTGGTATCGTCCAGACTATCGTATTGCAGGGCGTCGATCTGGTTACTGGCGCGGGCAGCCAACAGGACATTGTCAATAGCCTGCTGGGGAGCGGCCATCTGGTCACGGATGTGATGCCTTAAGCGCATTTTAATAATGCACGAAATGTGAGCCAGCCATTGACAAAGGTTAGGTCGGATGGCGGTGCGCGAGAGCGGGTCCCCAGCGCCTCCGGACCAACCATTTAACTACGAGGTTGAAAATCGCGACCTTACGTGGCGAGTCCTCTGGCCGCGTGGCGACAGTTTTTTAGTCTCTAAGGAGCACGGTGACGGTTCGGATCCACAACAGGTGCGAGTGTAGTCGGTAGCTTCAGATCGACTATTGCGCGCGATTCGCGCGTGAGTTTTCTCATATACTCTCCAAGGTCAGTGCGTACTGAAGTTATGGATGGGGTTAGTACTCCATCAATCAAGAAAGGTGCTAAAAGCTATGAAGGTTGTCCGTTCAATTACCCTAATTGGCGTGCTGATACTGATTGGGTCACCGGCTATTGCGGGTGATCTTGCCGCCACGGTTCGCAAGGCGATAGAGCACAATCCCGATGTGCTTATCACTCAGGACGACAAGCGTGCGATCGAGCAGGATGTGCGCGAGGCCAAGGCGGGTTACCTGCCTCGGGTGGACGTGTCTGCTGGAGTTGGCGGGGAGAAAAGCGACAACACCTCGACCATGGCGGCCACTGGCAAGAATGGGTATCTCGGGCTGCATCGTGAGGAAAGCGGCATCAAGGTCACTCAAATGCTGTTTGACGGCTTTTTTACCAAGCATGGCGTGGCGCGCCAGAAAGGGCACCTGAAGGCTGCGTCCTATCGTGTTCTGGCTGCGGGCGAGGACATCGGGCTCAAGGCGGCCAAGGCCTATCTTGGTGTGCTGCAGCGGCAGGAGCAGGTGAATCTGGCGAAAGAGAACCTGGCTGCGCATCAGCGCATTCACGACCAGATTCGCATGCGCAGCGAACGCGGTGTTGGCCGTACGGCAGATACCACGCAGGCGGCTGGCCGGCTGGCCCTCGCGCAGGCCAATCTGGAAGCGCAGGAGGGCAACCTGCGCGATGCCCAGGTAGCCTACGTGCGAATCGTGGGCGAGATGCCGGTTGACCTTGTTCTGCCGGTGGCGCCTGCCGGCAAGTTGGCGGCGGATCTTGATGCCTTGATCGGCGAGGCGCGCGAAACCCATCCGGTTTTGCTGTCGGCAGTGGCGGATATCAGCGCGACTCAGGCCCAGCATGAGCAGGCACGTGCCAATGATTTTCCGCGCTTTGATGTCGAGCTCGGCGCCAGCCACAACGACAACCTGGATGGCGTGCGGGGCGCCAACGAAGACCTGTACGCCATGCTGCGGATGAACTACAGCGTGTACCGCGGCGGTGCGGATCTGGCTCGCAAGCGTTCCACGGCGCATCGCATCAGCGAGGCCAGAAACGTGCGCGCTCGGGCCGAGGACCAGGTCATCGAGGAAGCCAGCCTGTCCTGGAACGACTTTATTACCGCCCAGAGCCGGGTAGACTTATTGCGCAGCCACGCCGATGCCGCCCGAACGACGCGCGAGGCCTACGTCAAGCAGTTCAATATCGGGCAGCGCACCTTGCTCGACTTGCTGGACACTGAAAATGAGCTGTTCAGTGCCGAGTTGAATTATGTCGACGGAAAATACCGGCTGCTGTTCGCCAATTACCGGATCGTCGCCAGCAAGGGCCAGTTGCTGTCGGCCTTGGCCGTGACGCCGCCTGAGGAGGCCGCGGCGCCGTAAGTTCCCCTGGTGGATCACCGCTGAAACAGCCCTCACCCCGTGCAAGCGAGGTGGGGGCTGACTTATTGCGGTGTCGGTAGCTCTCGCAACTGTTGTTCGCGCAGGTCCGGGATGAGATAGGTCTGGTGCGCCGCCCACAACTGCGGATGGCAACGAAAATGCTGTCGCAGCAACGTGAGCGGCCGCTGCAGCGGTGCATCCTGTCGTCCGTAGGCATCGATGGCGGCAATCAGCCCGGCTTTGTCGCTGGGGCCGAGTACGTCCTTCAGATACCCATGAAAGTGTTGCAACACGTTGACGTGGTTGCCGGTACTGGCAGGGCGGCTGAGCGCGGTCATAAGCTCACTAGCGTATTGCGCGAGCAAGCCCGCCGGGGGCCTGCTGCCGGCGCCCGCCACCAAACGGCCGATTCGTCGATAGGCGGCCTGGTTATGCGCGAGCAGTTGATATTTGTGACGGCTATGAAATTCCATCAGCGCGGCGCCACTGACCCTGCCGCGCACAAGCACTTGCCAGCGGGCATAGGCGAATACGCGTTCGATGAAGTGTTCGCGCCGTGAGGGGTCCTGCAGGCCTGTTTCTTCTTCCATCGGCCATAACGGTGAACACGCCAGGAGGCCAGCCGCGTAGGCGCCAACGCCAATGCGGACTGCCCGCCTGGTGGGGGTATGCAGCTTCACTCGCGCCATGCCGCAACTGGGGGACTTGCTTTTGAGTATGTAGCCGCTCAGATCCGGCATTTGGCGGGCAACGCGTTGGGCTTCAAGATTCAAGGCATGGGTAACGTCGAGCATTGGGTCTTGCACCCCGCGGACACGTATCCCGGCGGCTGTCTGCACGAGTCGGATCGGGGGGCGCGGCACACCAAGGCCAATCGCCACTTCCGGGCACAGCGGAATCATCTCGAAGTGCTTGGCCAGCAGGCTGGCGACCAGATCGTCACGCTTATGGCCGCCGTCATGGCGCACCGCCTGCCCCAGCAGGCAGGCGCTGACGCCGAGCTTGATCCGCTCAGTGTCCGGCATCGGCGGTGAGCGCGATCAGACTGGGGCCGATCTCGGCTTGTAGTACCAGGTCGGCCAGTTCGTCGAGCGGCGTGGGCTCTCGATTGATGATCAGCAGCCTTGCCCCGTTGTCCTTGGCCAGCACCGGAAAACCCGCGGCCGGGTAAACCTGTAGCGACGAGCCGATGGCGAGGAAAAGATCGCAGGCCAGGGTGGCCGCTTCGGCCGCGCGCATGGCAAACACCGGCATCGGTTGGCCGAACGAGATCGTTGCCGATTTGACGATGCCGCCGCAGTGGCAGACTGGCGGTGCGCCGTCCGTCTCGAAACCGGTTTTGATGTCGGCCAGTTCGTGACGGGCGCGGCAGGACAGGCAGACCGCGTAAGTGCCGTTGCCGTGCAGTTCAATGACCCGTTCGGCCGGTACGCCGCTGGCCTGGTGCAAGCCGTCGATGTTCTGGGTGATGACATGGCTGACCTTGCCGGCAGCGACCAGACGGGCAATGGCCCGATGCCCGGCATTAGGTTGCGCGGCGCCAATCTCGGCGTCCAGTTCGAACTTGCGGCGCCAGGCTTCACGCCGAGCCTGCTCGGATGCCATGAAATCCTGAAATTCGATCGGCTGCAGCCTACTCCACAATCCGCCCGGGCTGCGAAAGTCCGGAATGCCCGATTCGGTGCTGACACCGGCGCCGGTGAACACCACCGCCTGCCGGCTGCGCTCCAGCAAAGCGCCTGCGGGGTCGATAATGGAAATGTCACCGGTCATCGCTCGTGGCCTCGGAGGGACATCATGTTGCCGATCCTGCCTGAAAATTTCTCTCGCTGGTTGTCCGCCGTGCTGGAGATCATGGCTGCGCTGTTCATTTTCGCGCTGGCCATGCTGCTGCTGACGGCAGCTGTGATGTATGTGGTCGACCGCATGCAGACGCAGCACGCAGTGCGTCGAAATTATCCGCTGATAGGTCGTTTTCGTTATCTGTTCGAGACCCTTGGTGAGTTCTTTCGCCAGTATTTCTTCGCCATGGATCGCGAGGAGCTGCCGTTTAACCGTGCGCAGCGTAGCTGGGTATACCGCGCGGCCAAGAATCTGGATAACACGGTGGCGTTTGGCTCCACCGAGGACCTGCACAAACCGGGCTCGATAATATTCGTCAGCAGCCTGTTTCCGCCGCTGGAGCAGGAAACCTGCCCACCGGAACCGGTGACGGTCGGCCCGTTTTGCCGCCAGCCCTATACCACGCGGGCTATCTTCAACATTTCGGCCATGAGCTATGGCGCATTGTCGAAACCGGCAGCCCGCGCTCTGTCGCGTGGCGCGGCCAAGGCCGGTTGCTGGCTGAACACCGGGGAGGGTGGACTGGCGCCAGCGCACCTTGAGGGCGGCTGCGATCTGGTGTTTCAGATCGGTACCGCCAAGTATGGCGTGCGCGATGCCGACGGCAGGCTGTCGGATGCGCGCCTGCGCGAGCTGGCGGCGCTGGAGCAGGTGAGGATGTTCGAAATCAAGCTCAGCCAGGGCGCCAAGCCGGGCAAGGGCGGCATCCTGCCCGCAATCAAGGTAACGTCGGAGATCGCTGCCATCCGTGGCATTCCCGCGGGCCAGGATTCGCTGTCGCCCAACCGCCACATGGATATCGACAGCCTGGAGGATCTGCTGGACCGGATTGCACAGATCCGCGAGGTCACCGGCAAGCCGGTTGGCTTCAAAACCGTGATCGGAAGCCTGGACTGGCTGGATGAACTGTGCGCGCTGGTGCGGCGCCGGGGAGTGGAATTCGCGCCCGATTTCATCACCGTGGACAGTGCCGAGGGGGGTAGCGGCGCGGCGCCGATGCCACTCATGGATGGCGTCGGCATGCTGCTGACCGACAGTCTCCCGGCGGTCGTGAACCGGCTTACGGCGTGGGGCTTACGCGAGCGGGTCAAGGTCATCGCCTCCGGCAAGCTGATCAATCCGCGCACAGCGGCCTGGGCGCTGGCCGTGGGTGCAGATTTTGTCAATTCGGCGCGTGGCTTCATGTTCGCGCTTGGCTGTATTCAGGCCATGCAGTGCAACAAGAACACCTGCCCGACCGGGGTTACGACGCATGATCCGCGCCTGCAACGGGGGCTGGTGCCAGAGGACAAGGCCGAGCGGGTGGCGCATTTCGCGCTGAACATGGAAAAGGAGATCGCCATGATCTCCCACTCCTGCGGCGTGGCGCAGCCGCGTGCATTGGGCCGCCAGCACGCGCGTCTGATGCAGGACTATGGCCGCTCGATCGCGCTGAATGAAGTCTATCCACTGCCGGAGCCCGAATCGATGATCGGCTCTCCCCGTCCGTTCAGGCGCAGAGCGGTACGTTAGTGTTCAGCCACTGAAGGACCGGACGCCGATTTCTGCAGTTCGATGCGCACCCAGTCGGCCATACGTCGTACGCGCTCCAGCCAGACTTCGGCCAGATCGGGCGGTAAAGGGTCGTGTACGGTGGCCTCGAACAATCGCAGCCAGGGCTCTACCTGATCAGGCTTCACACCAAAATGCCGGTGTACCGTGTGGGGGTTATAGACATCGTCCCGGTAACGCGCGCCGCCCAAGTCGATCCACCAGAAATGGGTCAGGCGCGCTTTGACCGCATCCCAGTCCGTAATATGGGCAAAGTTGGGTGCCAGCACCGGGTCATTCTGTACCCGCTGGTAGAAGTCGCTCACCACGGTGCTGATCTGTTCACGCCCCAGCTGCGCGGCCAGTTCGCGGTGTGTGGTCACAGGCCTAGCATCTGCCGGTATACCTGCCAGAAGGCCCGGATATTGCCCTCGGAGATCAGACTGCCAGTTGGCTCAATGCCGCGCCCCTCCATCTCGACGAACTCCGACGCCCCCGCCTGCGCAGCCTCGGCGGTGCGCTGAACCAGCTCGGTGGCCTCGCCGTCTTCCATCGATACCAACCCGGCCGGGCCGATCAGATTGAACTGCTTCAGACGCATGGCGGACAGTTGCGCATCATCGTCGGCGTAGCCGAAATAGGTCCAGACCAGCTCGAAATTGCCGACCCCCTTGGGCAGCACCTGACGCACCGCCAGCGTGTTGGCGATCTGCTGAATGACCAGGCTCGGAAATATCGTCTGAATGACTGCCGACTTGCCGTCGGAGAACTCCGGTCGGCCGGCCAGCAGGCTGGGGTCCGCCAGCGCATAAGTCTGATCGTAGGTGCGAAGTTTGTCGTCGCTGTAGGTGTCGCGACCGGGCTCTGGCGCCTTATTCTTGGCCGTCAGAACGCTATGGCGCAGCGTCGGGTCGAGTTCCACGCCGCCCTCCTGGGTGGAGCGGTACAGGCCAAACGTGCAGTGGAACAAGTGCAGCAGGCTGGCGTGGTAGGGATCGCGCAGGTTCTCGGCGTACACCTTCCAGTTGGCGTTCATGTACTGGCGTGTGGTCCCCAGCACGCGCAGCGGCCGGTTGAAAATTCGCTGGACGTAATGTGCCGCGGTATCGCCAATGTGTTGTTCGACCGGCGGCAGCGCGGGATCGAAACTCGCGAATACGACGCCGTGGTAGTCCTCGACCCTGAGTTGTGTGAGGCCGTGCCGGGCAAGGTCAAAATCGGCCGGGTAGCCACCCTTGCCGCCCAGGCCCTTGCGAAACGGCACACCGACCAGCATGCCCGCGGCGTCGTAAGCCCACTGGTGGTAGACGCAGGTGTGGGTGCCGTTGGCGCCCACATTGCCGCGCAGCTCACGGCACACCAGCGCCCCGCGATGGGCGCAGCGGTTCACCCAGCAGCGCAGGGCGCCGTCAGCGCCCCGCGTGACCACCACTGGTGTGTCGCCGACAAAGGTGGTTTTGAAATCGCCCGGCTCGGGCAATTCGGCGGCCAGCGCGACGAAGTTCCAGGTCGGGCCGCGGAAGATGCGTTCCTGTTCCAGCGCATACAGGGTCGGGTCGGTGTAGACCCGGTACGGGACGTGACTGGTGTCGGGCGCGGGCCAGCTGAAAGCCGTAGTGACGGTTTCGCGGGTGGGTGCGTTCATGTGTAGTCTCCGTCTTTATCAAGCCTGGGCCACTCTACGGCCGAGTGGCGCTAGCGGTAAAGGTCAATAACGCTTTAAAACCACCGGCGTCGTTTGAAGAACGCCAGCATGCCCACGGCGGCGGCGATCATCACCAGCCACAGCACCGGGTAGCCATAGTCCCAGCGCAATTCGGGCATGGCCCACGGGCTGTGCTGGTTGACGCTGAAGTTCATGCCGTAGACACCCACCAGGAAGGTCAGCGGGATGAAGATGGTGGCGATCACGGTCAGCACCTTCATGACCTCGTTCTGGCGGTTACTGATGCTGGACAGGTACACGTCCAGCATGCCGGCCAGCATGTCGCGGTAGCTTTCCACCAGTTCGATGATCTGCGCCGAGTGGTCGTAGATATCGCCAAAGTAGATGCGTGTTTGCTCGCCGACCAGGCGCGCGTCGCCGCGTGATAAATGGGCCAGCACATCCCGCGCTGGCCACACGGCACGGCGGATCAGCAGCAGTTCGCGTTTCAACAGGTGCATATCGCGCAGCGCGCTTGGCCCCGGGTGGTCGAGCAGGTCCAGTTCCAGCTCTTCGATGCGTTCGCCGAGCGTCTCAAGCACGGGGAAGGCGTGGTCCACAACCGCATCCATCAGGGCGTGGGCCAGGCGATCTGCGCCGCTACGGCGCAAACGCCCGGCCGGATCGGTCAGGCGGGAGCGTACCGAAGCGAAAATGTCGTCGGCGCCCTGGTACACGCTCAGTACGAAATCGTCGCCCAGGAACAGCGCGAAGTCGTCCACATCCAGTTGATCACCGCGCTGGGTGAGGCAGCCAAGGATGGCAAACAGGTGATCGTCGTAGTCGTCCAGCTTGGGTCGCTGGCCGTGGTTCATCACGTCTTCCAGCGCCAGTGGATGCAGGCCTAATGCTTCACCGAGCTGTCGCAGTTCGGAGACTTCTGGCTGGCCGGCGAAATGCCACCAGGTGACCTGCCCGGCGTTGCGCGCTGTGTTGAGGTCGACCGGCGCACCATGGCTCTCGTGCCATGCCCCATCAGTGCCGTACACGATGCAGTGGGCGACGGTGCCCGGCGCCAGCAGGAGGGGTTGCAGCGTTCCGGGTGCGGTGCCGGGAGGGGCATATTTTTTTCGAAACAGTTCAACCACGTGACATCTCCGTTGATGGACGGGCGTTAAAATTGGCCGGCTTATCGTGAAGCACTATAAGCATTCATTAAAATAGTATTTTTCCGGAATAAAACATTCTTCTACCATGCTAACTAATCTGCCCCAGGCCTGGCTTTGACCTTGAACGCACCGATCACCGCACTGAACACTCCGTTGAGCACCGCCCAGGCCGAGCAGCTCGATGCCCTGGTGCGCGGGTTGACCCCCCTGCAGATGCAATGGCTAAGCGGATACCTGGCCGGCCGCGCCGAGGGGGCGACCCCGGCTCCGCCTGTGAGTGCCGCCAGCAGCGTGACTCGCAGCGCCGTGACCGTGCTCTACGGGTCGCAAAGTGGTAACGGCGCCAAGCTTGCACGCCGGCTTGGCGAATTGGCGCAGGCACGCGGCCTTGCGGTAACTCTGACCAGCATGGCCGACTATAAGCCGGCGCGGCTGCGCGACGAGCGTACGCTGGCGGTGATCGTCAGCACCCACGGCGAAGGTGAGCCCCCGGACTGCGCGCGCGAACTGCACGAGTTTGTGCATGGGCGCAAGGCGCCAGGGTTGGAGAACCTTCGCTACAGCGTGTTGGCGCTGGGCGATTCCAGTTACCAGTTCTATTGCCAGACCGGCAAGGATTTCGACCTCGTACTGGAGAAGCTGGGCGCGACGCGACTGAGGCCGCGCGTGGATTGCGATCTGGACTATGACGATGCGGCCGCGGCCTGGATCGACGGGCTTCTGGGTGAGTTGGAGCATGTTGCGGCGCCCGGACCAGGCGCGGTGGCACCGGCGGCTGTCGGTACTGGCGCGCAGCACGACAAGCGCCATCCCTATCAGGCCGAAGTGCTCGAGAACATCGTTCTGAACGGCCGTGGCGCGGACAAGGAAACGCGCCACATCGAGTTTGCCGTGCCGGGTCTGGCGTATGAACCCGGCGACGCCCTCGGCGTGTTGGCCTGCAACGATCCGGCGCTGGTGCAGGAGCTGCTCTCAACACTGGAATTGCCGACCGACGCACCCGTGCAGGCGGGCGACGCCCTACGGCCCTTGCAGGAAGCGCTCACGCATCATTACGAGATCACCACCCTGACGCGGCCCTTCCTGGCCGCTTACGCCGCGCTGGCGGGCAGCGATAAAATCGCTGGCCTGTTGGCGGAGGGCAACGCTGACGCACTGCGGGCCTATCTGGCAGGCCGGCAGATTATCGACGTGGTGCAGGAATTTCCGCTGCCGGGACTGGCCGCCGAGCAGTTCGTGGCCCTGCTGCGCCGCCTGCCACCGCGTTTGTTCTCGCTGGCGTCCAGCCTGGTCGCGTGCCCGGACGAGGCACATATCACAGTCGCCGCGGTGCGTTACCAGAGCCTGGGTCGCCAGCGTCTGGGCGTGGCCTCGACTTGGCTGGCCGACCGCGTGCAGCCGGGCGATACGGTGCCGGTATTCATCGAGCACAACGAAAACTTCCGCCTGCCGGCGCGGCCCGACATACCGGTCATCATGGTGGGACCAGGTACCGGCGTGGCACCGTTCCGGGCCTTTCTGCAGGAGCGCGAGGCGATCGGGGCCACCGGGCGTAACTGGCTGTTTTTCGGGGACCGGCATTTCTATACCGACTTCCTGTACCAGACCGACTGGCAGGCCTGGAACAAAGCTGGCCTGCTGACGCGCCTGGACGTTGCCTTCTCGCGCGATCAGGAGCAAAAGGTCTACGTGCAGCAGCGGCTGCGCGAGCAGGCCGGCGAGGTCTACGCCTGGTTGCAGGACGGCGCCCACATCTACGTGTGCGGGGATGCCACTGCCATGGCGGCTGACGTGCATGCGGCACTGCGCGACATCGTGGCGGGCGAAGGTAAGCTGGATGCCGAAGCCGCCGAGGATTACCTGCGCGAGCTTTCGCGCAACCGTCGCTACCAGCGCGACATTTATTGAGATCGGCTCATGAACGCACCCGACCCCAAGGCTCCGCCCAACGAGGTGGAGGTCATCAAGAGCCACAGCCGGTTGCTGCGCGGCACCATTGCCGATGGCCTGATTGATCCGCTGACCGGCGCCATCGCCGCCGAAGACAACGCGCTGCTCAAATTCCACGGCAGCTATCAGCAGGACGACCGCGACCTGCGCGATGAGCGTCGCCGCCAGAAGCTGGAGCCGGCTTATCAGTTCATGATCCGCGTGCGCATGCCGGGCGGCGTATGCACGCCCGCGCAGTGGCTGGCACTGGATGAGGTTGCAGGTGAGCACGCCAACGGCACGCTGCGCCTGACCACCCGCCAGACGTTTCAGTTCCACGGCATTCGCAAACCGCATTTCAAGCCGGCCATGCAGGCGATCAAGGCGGCCGGTCTGGATACGATTGCCGCCTGTGGCGACGTGAACCGCAATGTACTGGCGGGCGCCAATCCTTATCGTTCGCCCCTGCACGCGGCGGCGGCTGAGCTGGCCAAGGGGATCAGCGAACACCTGTTGCCGAAAACCAACGCCTACCAGGAAATCTGGCTGGACGCGCCGGCTGTGGATCCGGCCGGCGAGGTCGAGCCGATCTATGGCCCGTTGTATCTGCCGCGTAAGTTCAAGATCGGCATCGCCGTGCCGCCGGAAAACGACGTAGACGTGTACGCTCAGGATCTGGCCTACATCGCCGTTGAAGAAAGCGGCGGACTGCTCGGCTGGAACGTGCTGGTCGGCGGCGGCATGGGCATGACCCACGGCGAGAAGGCGACCTTCCCGCGCCTGGCGGACCTGATCGGTTTCTGCACGCCCGAGCAGGCCATTGCCGTGGCCGAGCAGGTGGT
>NZ_JBFIII010000053.1 GCF_041601295.1 Immundisolibacter sp. | reverse complement strand
TTGCACGGCGCGTTTGCCATCGGCGTGCTGGCCGGGACTGATCCCGAGCGGCTGATCGCTGCGCGCCGTGGCAGCCCGCTGGTCGTGGGCCTGGCGCCAGACGCCGCGTATCTGGCGTCGGACGCGGCTGCGCTGGTGCCTTTCACCCAGGACATGCTGTTCCTGCACGACGGCGACGTGGCCGAGGTGCGCATCGGCATGGTGCGGGTGCTGGTCGCCAGCGGTCGGCCAGTAGAGCGGCCTCTGCAGCGCAGCAGCCTGACTGCCGCCGCTACCGAGCGCGGAACCTACCGGCATTACATGCAGAAGGAAATCTTCGAACAGCCGCAGGCGATTGCCGATACGCTGGACGGCCGCCTTGGCGAGACGCGGGTATTGGAAGCGGCGTTCGGCATAGACGCTGCTGCGGTATTGGATCGCGTGCGTGAGGTGCGCATTGTCGCCTGTGGCACCAGCTACCACGCTGGTTGTGTAGCCCGTTATTGGTTCGAGGCGCTGGCCGGCGTGCCGTGCCAGGTGGAAATCGCATCCGAGTTCCGCTACCGCGACAGCGTGGTGCCGGCCGATGCCCTGCTGGTGGCAATCTCGCAGTCCGGAGAGACGGCGGACACACTGGAGGCCTTGCGTGAGGCCCGGCGACGCGGTTTTGCGCACACGTTTGCCATTTGTAATGTGCCGGAGAGTTCCCTCACCCGCGAGGCCGATCTGAAACTCATGACCCACGCCGGGCCGGAGATCGGTGTCGCCTCCACCAAGGCCTTCACCACCCAGCTGGTTTCGTTGATGCTGCTGGTGCTGGCGCTCGGTCGTCGGCATCGCCTAGATGCGAACACGGAGACGGCACTGGTCGACGAATTGCGACGCCTGCCGGCGGCAGTCCAGGAGGTTCTGGCGCTGGACGACACTGTCGCCGGCCTTGCAGCGGGATTCTCCGACAAGCATCACGCCTTGTTTCTGGGCCGCGGCATGCATTACCCGGTCGCGCAGGAGGGCGCCCTGAAGCTGAAGGAGATCTCCTACATCCATGCGGAAGCGTATGCTGCCGGGGAGCTCAAGCACGGCCCCCTGGCGCTGGTGGATGCCGACATGCCAGTCGTTGCCGTGGCGCCGAGTGACCCGCTGCTGGAAAAGCTCAGGTCAAATATGGAGGAAGTCCGCGCCCGCGGTGGGCGCCTGCTGGTGTTTGCCGATGCCAAGGCCGGCTTCGACGGCACTGACATCGCACTGGTCGAAATCCCGACCGACGGCATTCAGCACCTGGCGCCAGTGCTCTACACGGTGCCGCTGCAACTGCTCGCCTACCACGTGGCGCTGATTCGCGGCACCGACGTCGACCAGCCACGCAACCTTGCCAAGTCGGTCACCGTCGAGTAGCGGTGCACGCTGGCACGTGACCATTGCCCTGCGGGACCATTGCCGGGTCAGGCGCGGGTGGCCGCCCATGACTCATTGCTCGCGAGGTCCCTGGCCGTGAAGCTGCAACAATTGCGTTACCTGGTCGAGATCGTACGTCGGGATCTGAGGGTGTCGGCCGCGGCGGCGCATCTGTTCACCTCGCAGCCGGGCGTCAGCAAGCAGATTCGCCTGCTGGAGCAGGAACTGGGTGTTGATTTGTTCCAGCGCCGCGGCAAGCAGTTCGTCGGGTTGACCGCGGCGGGCCAGGCGGTGCTCGGCGAGGCCGAGGCAATCCTTGGGCACAGCCAGAACATCCGCCGCCTGACCGGGGACTTTGCCACCCCGGACCACGGTGAGCTGGGCATCGCTACCACCCACACGCAGGCCAGCTTCGTGCTGCCGCCGGTGCTGCGGGAATTTCATCAGCGTTACCCGCGAGTGCGTCTGAATCTGTTCCAGGGTACGCCTCAACAACTGGCGGACCTGGCCGGTCAGGACGACGTGGATCTGGTGATTACCACGGACGAGGTCACGCTGTACCCGCGTCTGGTGTTGCTGCCGGTGTCTACCTGGCGCTACGCGGTGATCTGCCCGGCCGAGCATCCGCTGGCACGGGGCGCGCCGCTGACACTGGCGACAATCGCCGAGCATCCGCTGGTGACCTACAGCTTTGCCTTCAACGGTCATTCGGCGCTGGAGGACTGTTTTCGGGCCGTGGGATTAAACCCGCAGCTGGCGCTGACGGCGGTCGATACGTCGGTACTCAAACGCTATGTGCGGGAAGGACTCGGCCTGGGCCTGATGGCGGCGGACGCCTTCGATCCTGTGCAGGATGCCGGTTTGGTGGCGCGCGATGTCGGCACCCTGCTGCCACAGGGCCGCGTCCACGTGGCGTTTGCTCCGGACCGCCACTTGCGTGGCTATGTCTACGACTTTATCGCGCTGCTGGCACCGCACCTGACCCGGCCGGTGGTGGAGGAGGCCCGTGTCCTGCGCCAGCCGCAGGCTATCGCTGCCCTGATTGCATCCACCGCTCCGGCGGCCATGATCTGACCTCGTCCCGCACGGAGCCCTGCTCGATGAACCCCAACAACTCCATTACCGTGCGCCTGCATCTGCTAAGCCGGCCCGGCCTGCTGGCCGAAGCGCTCAAGGCGGTCGGTGACCAGGGCGGTGACGTCGGCGCCATCGATATCGTGCGCGCCGATGCCGAGCACACGGTGCGCGATGTCAGCATCGACAGCCGCGACGAGGCGCATGCCGAGCGCATCGTGGCAGCCTTGCATGCGGTACCGGGTGTCGAGGTGCAGAGTTGGTCGGACCGCACCTTCCTGCTGCACCTGGGCGGCAAGATCGAGGTCAGCAGCAAAACGCCGGTGCGTACCCGGGATCAGCTATCAATGGTGTACACGCCCGGAGTCGCGCGTGTGTGCCAGGCCATTGCCGCCGACCCTGCGGCGGCCTGGAATCTGACCATCAAACGCAACACGGTGGCCGTGGTCAGCGATGGTTCAGCAGTACTGGGCCTGGGCAACATCGGACCTTACGCGGCCATGCCGGTCATGGAAGGCAAGGCACAGCTGTTCAAGGAGTTCGGGGGCGTGGATGCGTTTCCGATCTGTCTTGCCACGCAGGACACGGAGGCCGTGATCGCCGCCGTGGCCGCGCTTGCGCCCGGCTTCGGGGGCATCAATCTGGAGGATATCGCCGCGCCACGCTGCTTCGAGATCGAGCGCCGCTTGCAGGAGATGCTCGATATCCCGGTGTTTCACGACGACCAGCACGGCACCGCCGTGGTGCTGGCGGCGGCTTTCCTGAATGCCCTTAAAGTCATTGGCAAACACGCCGCAGACCTTAAAGTTGTGGTGGCCGGCGTCGGAGCTGCCGGGACGGCCTGTACCGAGATCCTGCTGGAACTGGGCGTACGGAACATCATTGGGTGTGATCGCGGCGGCGCATTGGCCAGCGGGCGCACCGACCTGAATGCCGCCAAGCGCGCGTACTTGGCCAAGACCAACCCCGACGATGAGGCGGGCAGCCTGCACGAGGTGCTGCGGGGAGCAGATTTCTTCATTGGCCTGTCGGGCCCGAACCTGATCGGCGCGGCAGACCTGGGAGAAATGGCCAAGGACCCAGTGGTTTTCGCCATGTCCAATCCGGATCCTGAAATCGACCCCGCCGTCGCTTTGCCACGGGTCGCCATCATGGCTACAGGCCGCAGCGACTACCCGAACCAGATCAACAACGTGCTGTGTTTCCCCGGCCTGTTCCGCGGTGCTCTGGATTGCCAGGCCCTGCGCATTACCGGCGGCATGAAGCTGGCTGCCGCGCGCGCCATCGCCGACGTCATTCCGACCCCGGCGCTGAGTGCCGACTACATCATTCCAAGCGTGTTCGACCCGGCGGTGGCCCTGGCGGTGGCCGAAGCGGTAAAACAGGCGGCACGCCAAGACGGTGTGGCGCGGCGCTGAGTCGTGGCCACGGCCGGCACTGGCTGGCTCGCTGCAGAATCATTGGAGGGAGAACACCATGAATTTTGCCTACACCCCGGCCCAGCTGGCGCTCGCAGAGGAGCTCGCCGTATTGCTTGGTCGCTTCGAGGCGCCGCCGAAACTGCGTGCTCTGGCCGACGCCGGTATCGCCGCCTTCGATGCCGAGTTATGGCAGGCGCTGGCCGAGCAGCAGTGGCTGGGCCACAGCATGGGCCCTGATCAGCACCACCGCGACCTGGGCACCGAGGAGCAGACACTCGTGGCGTACGAAGCGGGGCGTGCGCTAGCGTCCGTACCGCTGCTTGCAACCTTGCTTGCCGGCCAGGCGCTGAACACGGCTGGGTCCGCGGCATACCAGGATGAACTTGCCGTCGGCGCCTTGCGCGTGGCGCTGTGTCTGCCACCACCGGGCGCCGAGACGCCAGCGGTTGCCGTAAGCGGCGACAAGGCAAGCGGTCGCTTGAGCCCGGTGGCAGATGGCCTGGTGGCCGACGCAGTGTTGTGCGCCGATGCCAAGGGTGATGCCTGGCTGGTCGACTTGCGCCGCCCCACGGCGCGGCGGCGCCAGCTTGCCACGCTGGATCTGGCCCACACTGCCGCCGAGCTGGACATCGATAGCGCCCTGGCGCATCCGCTTGGCCCCGCCGACGGCTTGCGGGCGCGGGCCGCCATTCTCACTGCTTTCGAGCAACTCGGTGGTGCGCAGCGCTGTCTGGATCTGGCAGTCGCCTATGCCAAGGAGCGCTACGCCTTCGGTCAGCCGATCGGCGCCTTTCAGGCAGTCAAGCACAAACTCGCGGCGCTGCACGTCGAGATCGAACTGGCCCGCGCCAATGCCTATTACGGCGCCTCTGCGCTGACCGATGCTGACCCGACAAGCTTGAGTCTGGCTGCGGCACTGGCGCGCGCCAGCGCAACTGACACGTATCTGACAGCAGCGCAGGAGTGCTTGCACATCCATGGTGGTGTTGGTTTTACCTGGGCCTGTGAGGCGCACCTGCACCTGCGCCGCGCCCGCGCGCTGGAGGCAGCGCTGGGCAGCGCCGCCGTATGGCGTGAGGGCCTGGTCGACTCGCCCGTGCTGCTGGCAAGTCTTTGATCGAGGCCTGAATCGGTCCATCCTGGACTTCTCAGGCCACGGAGCCCGACGCGTGTGATTTTCGAACTCCTTCATCCTTGACGCCTTGCCCGGGTCTGAAGACGGTGGCCCATCCGTGTGCCGCAGAACCGACCGGGTTGATGGGACATTTCCGGGAAGCAAAACATGGATTTTCGAGACAGCCCCGAAGAAGCCGCGTTTCGTGATCAGGCGCGCGCCTGGTTGACCGCCAACGCCACGCCGCGCGATCCGGCCCAGGTCGAGCCCGGTGTGTTCGAACACTGGCCAAGTGCCGAGCAGATGCAGGCCGCCCGCGCCTGGCAGCGGCGCAAGTTCGATGCTGGCTGGGCAGGCGTGTTCTGGCCACCGGAGTACGGCGGTCGTGGTGGCACGATCATGCAGCAGATCATCTGGAACCAGGAGGAGCGCCGCGTGGTGACGCCCCCGGCGGTGCTGCTGATGGGACAGGGGCACGTGGGCTACACCCTGCTGTCGCATGGAACACCGGAGCAAAAACAGCGCTGGCTGCCGCCGACCCTGCGCGGCGAGTACGCCTGGTGCCAGCTGTTCAGTGAGCCAGGCGCCGGATCGGATTTCGCGGCACTGGCCTGCGCTGCCACGCGCGAAGGCGACGCCTGGCGCATCCGTGGCGAGAAAATCTGGATATCCGACGGCGCGTATGCCGATTTTGGCTTTCTGGTCACCCGCACGGATCCGGACGGTCCCAAACACAAGGGCCTCACCTGCTTTGTAGTGGATATGCGTGCCCCGGGCGTCAGCGTGCTGGATGTGCGTCACCCGAACGGAGGTTCGCACTTCAGCCATGTGCGTTTCGAGGACCTGCGGGTGGCCGATGCCGACCGCGTCGGCGCGGTCAACGACGGCTGGCGGGTTGCCCTTACCACGCTGATGTACGAACGTTTCTTTGTGGGTGCCTGGGGTTCGTCCGGCGCCTTCGGTGGCCCGCAGTTACGCCATCTGTTGGAACTGGCCGCGAAATGCGAGCGCAACGGTCGATCGGCGCTGCAAGACGGCGCGGTCCGCCAACGCCTTGCCGCGTTTGCCGTGCGCGCCAAGGCGCTGACACATATGAGCTACCGCGTGCTGACCACCGTATCGCAGGGTGGAATCCCCGGGCCCGAGGGCTCCATCGTCAAGATGGAATTCGCCCGTATGTCGCAGGAGATGGCCAATTTCGGCCTGGAATTGATGGGGCCGGAGGCGATGTTGGCAGGTACCGATGCGCCCTGGGACGGCGTTTTTCAGGCCGCGCTGCTGGAGAACCCCTGCATGCGCATCGCCGGCGGTACCGACGAGATTCAGCGCACCATCATCGGCGAGCGCCTGCTGGGTCTGCCACAGGAACAGCCGCCGCCCAAGGGTCTGCCCTTTCGGGACATGCCCCGCGGCGGCGGTTGGCGCTCCCCGCTCGGAGATGATGCGCCTCGCCGGTCCGGCGCCTTTTAGTTAGTGCTAGATCGACCGAGCGCGGGTCGGATTCCAGTCACGCCAGCTGGGTCCGGCGAAGGCCGTTCACGCCGGACCGACGCCTGACGAGTGGGTCGATTCCCGGCCAAAGGGCTTGGCGGGGGCCGTCTCGCCGGGGTATAAAGGCCATCGGTTTTGCCCGTCTGGAACGGGATGATGATGAAAATAAAGCGAATTTCCCTGGTTGCCTTGGTGCTTGTCACGGTGTTTTCCGGGCTGGGCTTGCCAGCACCCGCGCGCGCGGGTGCCCGCGAAGTGCCGCCCGATGCGCTGCGTTGCCTGGCGCTTGCCGTGTACTTCGAGGCCCGTGGCGAACCCCGCGAGGGCAAGGAGGCGGTCGCCTACGTCGTGCTCAACCGGGCTCGCGAAGCCCAGTTCCCCGGCGGGGTGTGCCAGGTCGTACAACAGGGTGGCGAGCAGCGACCGTGTCAGTTCGGCTGGTGGTGCGACGGGCGTAGCGATAAGCCGGCGCCGGGCCGCATGTGGGAGTCGTCCCAGGATGTGGCGCGTGAGGTACTGGCCGGGCAGGTGGAGGACCCCACGCAAGGCGCCCTGTATTTTTTGCGGGTCAAGGCCAGGGAGCCGACCTGGGCTGAGCGCCTGACCCGCCTTGCCCGCATCGGCGGGCACGTCTTCTACCGCTGACAGGTACGCCGCGCCTGCCGCCTGGCAGTGTTCCTGTGTCGCTGCCGGACGGCATGCTTTATCAGCTGCCGCAGTTTCTGTCGGTTGACGATGCCGGCAACTTGCTGACGAATCTGACCGAAGCTCTCGCCTGGCAACAGCACCGTCTGTGGCTGTTTGGTCGCGAGCGGCTGACGCCGCGCCTGTGCGCCTGGTACGGCGATGCCGATGCCCGCTACGCCTACAGTGGCCAGGCGCTGGACCCCCTGCCGTGGACCGCGTCGCTGGAGGACCTGCGCCAACGCATCGAGGCCACGCTCGCTTGCCGCTTCAACAGCGTGCTCGTCAACCTGTACCGTGACGGCGCCGACAGCATGGGTTGGCACAGCGACGATGAGGCGAGCCTGGGGCCCGAACCGGTGATTGCCTCGCTGAGCCTGGGCGATACACGGCGTCTTGTGCTCAAGCATCGACGCCGCGCCGACCTGGCCTCCGTGGATATACCGCTGGCAGCGGGTTCGCTGCTGGTCATGGCCGGGCGGCTGCAAACCCATTGGCGTCACTGTGTGCCTAAGACGCGCCGCCCGGTCGGACCGCGCATCAATCTGACCTTTCGCTTGATCACGCCGGTGGCAGCGCGTATTCCATGATCAGCGGCGCATGGTCTGAAAATCGCTCGGCGGTGTGGATGCGTGCCGAACGTACACAGTCCCGCAGCCCGGGGGACAGGATCTGGTAGTCGATGCGCCAGCCAACGTTCTTGGCCCAGGCCTGCCCGCGGTTGGACCACCAGGTGTATTGATCCGGTTCCTGGTTGACTGCGCGAAAGGCGTCGACCCAGCCCAATTCATCGAACAGCAGATCCAGCCAGGCGCGCTCTTCGGGTAGAAATCCCGAGTTTTTCTGGTTGCCGCGCCAGTTCTTGATGTCGATGTTCTTGTGCGCGATGTTGATATCGCCGCAGATGATCCAGTCGCGGCCGTCATTGCGCATCTGCCGTAGCAATGGCGTCAGGCGCTCCATGACGCTGAACTTCACCTGCTGACGCGCCTCGCTGCTGGAGCCCGACGGCAAGTAAAGCGAGACCACGCTCAAGCACCCGAAGTCCACCTGCAACCAGCGCCCTTCGGCGTCGAAATCCGCCCAGCCCAGGCCTTCCACGACCCGGTCTGGGGTGCGCCGGGTGTAGATACCCACGCCGCTATAACCGGGCTTTATGGCGTCATGAAAAAAGCCCTGGCAGGAGCCCGGTGCTAACATCTCGGCCGAGAACTGCGGGCGCTGCGCCTTGGTTTCCTGCATGCACACGAGGTCGGCGTTTTCGCCTGCCAGAAAATCGGCCACGCCCTTGCGCCACGCCGAGCGGATGCCGTTCAGGTTCAGGGTGATGATTTTCAGCGGTGTGTTCCCCTGCTTTGTCGGTGTGAACCGATCAATTTCAATCGGCCTGGATAAACGACGTGGAAGTCTATCAGCGCGAGTTCTTCGACTTCGCCATCCAAAGTGGCGTGCTTAAATTTGGCGACTTCACCCTCAAGTCAGGCCGTAAAAGCCCGTATTTTTTCAACGCCGGCCTGTTCAACAGCGGCGAGCGCCTGCGCCGCCTGGGCGGCTACTACGCGGCGGCATTAAAGCGCGCGGCGGTTCCGTTCGATATGTTGTTCGGGCCTGCCTACAAAGGTATTCCTCTGGTGGCGGCGACCGCCATTGCGTTGGCCGGCGAGCAGGATCTGGACATGCCCTTCGCCTTTGACCGCAAGGAAGCCAAGGACCACGGCGAGGGCGGCGTCATCGTCGGTGCGCCGCTGGCCGGTGCGGTGATGGTCGTGGACGACGTGATCTCGTCCGGGCTGTCAGTGCAGCACTCGGCGGCGTTGATCCAGAGCGCCGGCGCGCATCTGGCCGGGGTACTGGTGGCGCTGGACCGCCAGGAGCGCGGGCAGGGTGAACATTCGGCAGTAGCCGAGGTACAGGCACGCCATGGCGTGCCGGTGGTTGCGGTGGCAGGACTCCATGAACTCATGCAATACCTTGAAAACGACACGCGGATGGCTGCCCAAGCAGCGGCCATCCGGACCTATCGGGCGCAGTATGGCGTTGCCTGATCGTCGGCGTCGGTTGCTTGCGGTCTGCCTGATGCTGGCGGGCTTCGCTGCCTCAGACGTACTGGCCGCTGGCGGTGGCAGCCTGTACCGCTTTCGCGACGAGGCCGGTCGCATGCACGTGGCGAGCAGTCTGCCGCCGGCCTATGCGCAGACGGGCTACGAGGTACTCGATCGCGACACGCTGAAGGTGCGTTATCGCGTTGAGCCGGCGCTGAGCGCGGAACAATTGAACCAGCAGGCGCAGCGGGACAAGGCGGACGCGACCGCCAAGGCCGCCGCACAAGAGGCTGAAAACGCGCGCGCGCAAACGCTCGCAGCGCAGCAAAACCACGACCGCATGCTGCTGCAGACCTATGCCAGCAGCGCGGACATCAGGCGTCTGCGCGATAGCAAGCTGGAAAGCCACAGTCAGATATTGCGCGCGGTCGAGAACACCATCGGACATCTGCGGCGCAATTTGCAACAGATGGATGCAACCCTGGCCGAGCACAAGGCCGCTGGCCGAGCACCGCCGGTAACCCTGGTCAATGCGCGGGCCAAGACAGCGGCTGACCTGATCGCACAGGAGCAGGCCGTCAGCCGGATCCAGGGCGAGCAGGAGGCCATACGCGCCACGTTTGGCGCCGATATCGAGCGCTACCAACGCCTGACGGGCAAGACCGGTTCATCGGTTACAGCACAACGGTAAGCGTGCCCCTGCCGGCGCTGTCGATGCGTCTGGCCGATGACCATCGTGCAGAGTCTTGCGTGGCAGGCGGCGCGCCGGCCGTGCTTGCGTTCCTGCTAAAGATTTACCGTCAGGCGCCTTGCTGAGTCATCAGGCGCAGCCACTGCCGGTACTGGGTGTGGGTGAAAGTCTCGTCGTCAATGTCGCTGCCGCTGAACTGCGGCGCAAGGTCAATCCCCCGGGCGTTGTCATCGGCACCGGCAGTCACGTGTGTCATGCCCCGGAAATGGCCCTGCAGATACGGTCGGTGTGAGGCCATGAAGCCGCGCTGGCAGGCCTCCATCACCGCCTGATCGTCCGGCGTGGCGAGCCCCGCAGGTCCCAGAAAGTCCTCGAACTGTCGCAGCCGCCGTTCGCGTGCCGCTTTGGGCTCGCCGCGGGGCGCCACGCAGTACACCTCGATCAGGGTCTGATCGACCGACAGCGGATGCACGATGCGTACCGTGGACGAGGACTGGTCCATCAGCAGCAGGTTCGGGAACACCACCAGGTTGCGCACCGCATCGATCATCCAGCGCGCCTTGTCCGGCCCGAATTCACGCGTGATGCGCTCGCGCTGGAAACCCAGCGGGCGGTCGTCGCCGTTGGGCATCAGGCCCCAGTCCATGCTGTGGCCGTTCTCGAACTGGTAGCTGCCACCCGGCAAGCTGGCCATCTGCGTGGGGTCGATGGTCTTGATCGCGCTCGTGGCTTTCTTTTGCCGCTCCAGGATCAGCCCGATGTAGCTGGTGTGAACCGGAAAGAAGTGATAGCCGTCGATGTTCTCCAGCTGCATCTTCCAGTTGGCGCGGCAGGTGTATCGAATGCCGCCGCGGACCAGCTCCAGCCCGTCGGGGGACTGGTCGGCCATGGCATCGATGACCGCGGCGGAGCCGCCCAGGTACTGTTCAATCGGTTCCACGGCCTCGTTAAGGCTGCCGAACACGAAGCCCCGGTATACGCCAATCTTCACCCGCGCCAGATCGTGCGACAGACTGGCGAAGTAGTCCGTGTAGCCGCCGCGTGACTCGGCATCCACGTTCATGCAGCGGCCGCTGCTGTCGTATACCCAACCGTGATACGGGCAGGTCAGGGTGCGTTTGTTGCCGCGCTTGCTGCTGGTCAGCTCGGCCCCGCGGTGCGAGCAGCTGTTCAGGAAGGCGTTGACCCGCCCGTCCTCGCCGCGGGTGACCAGCACCGGTTTGCGGCCGATGCGGGCGGCGACAAAATCGTGCGGGTTCGGGATTTGGCTCTCGTGCGCCAGGTAGACCCAGGTCGACTCGAAGATATTGCGCATCTCCAGTTCGAAGATGGCCGGGTCGGCAAAGATGCGTCGCGCCACCTCGAAGCGGCCCTCGTCCGGGGCGTCACGCACGCAATCCAGGAGGTCGGACAGGTTCAGGCCGTTGCGGTCAGTGATCTGGTCCATAGTGTCTTTCCTGGGTTGTGTCGGGTTGATCCGCGCCAGTTCGCGCGAAGGAAGACGGGCTGGTGAGTTGGTTACAGGTTGTCAGGCCAGGGCAGCGATGATTTCGTCGGCCTTGGCCACGTCGCAGCGCCCGGCCATGCGCTGCACGCTGATGTCGTGTGCCTCCTGGCTGCCGGCGATGCAGCAGTTCTCGGCCAGGATATTGCTGTAGCCGCGGTCGTTGGCATCCCAGGCGGTGGATTCCACGACGGCGTCGGTGCTGACCCCGCTCAGAATGAGATCGGTAATGCCTTGCGCGTCCAGCAGCTCCTGCAGGCCTGAACTGACAAAGGCGCTGAAGATGCACTTGTACACGATCGCCTCGCCGGGCAGCGGTTTTACCAGTTCGGCCGCCTCACCGCCCCAGGTGCCGCGTTTACACACTTTGCCGCCGCTCACCAGCTCAAAGAACCCGCCCCGATGCGGCCAACGCGGCTGCACACCACCTTCAAGATCGATCAGCACATGCACCACCGGCACGCCGTTGGCGCGACAGGCATCCATCAAACGGCGTAAGTTGTTCAGCATGCCGGTCTGCTGGATCATCTGTGCAAACCCAAGCTGGCGTGCCATGGGCGAGTCGATATGCGTGATGTCGTTTTGTACGTCCATAACCAGGAGAGCGGTTTTGGATTTGTCGATGCTGATTGCCATGACTTACTCCAGGAGGACGGTTCAGTGATTGGCCTTATCGATCGTTCGGATTGTAAGCAGTGCCCCAGCCAGGGGCAATCATTGGGGGGGGATCGATGAACGCGTTGCTATGGTTACTGGCGCTGCTTGCGGTCGGGGGCGTCGCTGCCTATCGCCAACTCGGTCGACTGGCAGCCACTTCGGCGCTCGGCGGCACCCTGTTGCTGGCATCGATCAGTGGCGGCTTTCCCGTGCTGTTGGCCCTGGTGTTGTGGTTACTGTGGGGGGCGTTTGCGTTGCTGCTGCACGCCGACGACTGGCGCCGCGAATACGTTACCGGGCGGGTGCTGACGTTTTACCGTCGGCAGCTGCCGCCATTGTCCGACACCGAGCGCGAGGCGATGGCCGCCGGTACCGTGTGGTGGGATCGCGAGTTATTCAGTGGCCAGCCTGACTGGGATCTGCTGGCCGGCTTTGTCGATGCGCCTTTCACGCCGGCGGAGCAGGCATTCCTGGACGGTCCCGTGCCGCGGCTGTGCGCGCTTCTGGATGATTGGCGCATCACGCACCAGGACGCCGATCTTCCCGCTCCGGTGTGGAAATTCATGCGCGAGCAGGGCTTTTTTGGCCTGATCATCCCCACTGAATACGGTGGCCAGGGCTTTAGCCACCGTACCCACTCGGCGGTGGTGATGCAGCTTGCCAGTCGCAGTGTGACAGCGGCCATTACGGTGATGGTGCCCAATTCGCTCGGGCCGGCCGAGCTGCTGCGCCACTACGGCACGCCAGAGCAAAAGGACCACTACCTGCCACGTCTGGCGCGCGGACAGGACATTCCCTGTTTTGCGCTGACCGGCCCACAGGCTGGCTCAGACGCCAGCGCCTTGCCCGATATAGGGGTGGTGTGCCGCGGCTCGCACGACGGACAGGATGTGCTCGGCGTGCGCCTGAATTTCGAAAAGCGCTACATCACTCTGGCGCCGGTGGCGACGGTGATCGGTCTTGCGTTCAGCCTGCGCGACCCGGACGGCCTGCTCGCAGGCCCGGTGGAGCGCGGCATCACGGTGCTGCTGTTGCCGGCCGACGCGCCCGGCGTGCGCAGCGGCGAACGTCACCTGCCGCTCGACGTTCCATTTCAGAACGGTCCCTTGCATGGTGAGAACGTGTTCGCGCCGCTGTCATGGATCATCGGCGGCGAGGCCGGCATCGGTCGCGGCTGGGAAATGCTGGTCAGTTGCCTGTCGGAAGGTCGCGGCATTTCGCTGCCGGCGCTCAGCACCGGTGTCGCCAAAGTCGCCGCCCGTTACACCGGCGCCTATGCGCGGCTGCGCGAGCAGTTCGGCGTGCCGGTCGGCCGTTTCGAGGGCGTGCAGGAGGCGCTTGCCCGTATCGCCGGCAACTGCTACCAGATGGACGCCGCCCGAAGCCTCACCCTGTATGGGCTCGATCACGGCGAAAAGCCGGCGGTACTGACCGCCATCCTGAAGTACCACCTCACCGAGCGTGGCCGGCGTGTGGTCAACGACGCCATGGATGTGCAGGCTGGCAGCGGCGTGATGATGGGGCCACGCAATTTTCTCGCCCGCTACTACCAGGTGATGCCGGTGGCGATCACGGTCGAGGGCGCCAATATCCTGACCCGCAGCCTGATTATTTTTGGCCAGGGCGCGGTGCGTGCGCACCCCTATGTGCTGGACGAGATGCTGGCGGTGCAGGAACAGGACGCCGACCTGGCGGTGGAGCGTTTTGACCAGTTGTTGCTGGGACATGCCGGGTTCCTCCTGGGCAATGCGGCGCGCAGTTTTTTTCTGGGCCTTACCCGGGGGCGCCTGGCGCAGGTGCCGGGGGACGGAGTCAGCGGTCGCTACCAGCAACGCCTGTCGTGGATGAGCGCCGCGTTCGCTTTCAGCGCCGATGTCACGATGTTGCTGGTGGGCGGCGAACTGAAGCGCCGCGAGCGCCTGTCGGCGCGCCTGGGCGATGTGCTGTCCGAGCTGTACCTGGCCAGCGCCGTGTTGCGTCATTTTCAGCAGCAAGACCAGCCGCCGGAAGATCTGCCCCTGGCGCGGTGGGCGCTCGACGATTGCCTGGCCCGTATCGGCACCGCCTTCGACGGCCTGTTTGCCAACTACCCGAATCGCGCGCTGGGCTGGCTCCTGCGCTGGCTGGTGTTCCCTACCGGCCAGCCGCACCACGGTCCGGACGACGCGCTTGGCCAGCAGGTGGCGGAGTTGTTGCTCGCGCCCGGTGACAGCCGCGACCGTCTCACCGACGGCATCTATCTGTCCGAGGACCCGGCCGAGGCCACCGGCCGGCTGGAACTGGCCCTGGCGCAAGCGGACGCCGCCGGACAGGTGCAGCGCAAGCTGCGCGGCGCGCTTAAAAGCGGCGAGCTGGCGGTCGGCGCCGACGAGGACCTGCTCGCGCAGGCCCAGGCGGCCGGTGTGCTCGACGCCGGCGAGGTGGCCCTGCTGGGCGGGTATCAGGAACTGCTGCGCGAGATCATTGCTGTCGATGCCTTTCCCGCCGGCAGCTTCAGGCGCGTCAGTACAACGGCCTGAGCACGGTGAGCACGTTGGGCGCCCGTCACGACCCGATCCCCTGGCGCGAGGCAGGTACCCTGCCTGGTTTGCTGAGCGCCCGCGCAGCCCGCAGCCCCGCCGCGGTGGCTTATCGCTATTTCCACGACGGCGCCTGGCTGGACCTTACCTGGCAGCAGGTAGCGCGGCGCGTCGGGCGGTTCCAGGCCGCGCTGCGCGGCGAGGGCCTGGCGACAGGTGCGCGGGTGGCGGTAATGCTGCCAAACGGCCCGGATTGGGTGTGCTTTGACCTGGCCGCGCTGGCACTTGGGCTGGTGGTGGTGCCGGTCTACCGGGACGACCGGCCGGACAACGCCGCTTACGTGCTGGAACATTCCGGCGCTGCCCTGCTGCTGGTCGAAACTGCTGCGCAATGGCAGGCGCTACTGCCGCACGGGTATCTGGGCGCGCTGGAGCGGGTGGTGCTGGCGCAGGGCGACGCGGATGATGACCGTGTGTTGTCGCTGGACCATTGGCTGCCCGAGCACGGGGAGTTTGGCGTCGAGTGCACCGACGCTGAGGCGCTGGCGAGCATTGTCTACACCTCCGGCACCACCGGCCGGCCCAAGGGTGTGATGCTGAGCCACCGCAATATGCTGTGGAACGCCGCCGCGGCCGAAGCCATGGCGCCGGTCACGCTGGACGACCTGTTCCTGTCCTTCCTGCCCCTGTCGCATACGCTTGAACGCACCATTGGCTACTACCTACCGCTGCTGGCCGGGGCGGCGGTCGCGTTTGGACGGGGCATCCAGCAGCTGGCGGACGATCTGGTCGTCGTGCGGCCGACCGTGCTGGTGAGCGTGCCACGCGTGTTCGAGCGTAGCGCCATCGCCATCCGCGAGGGTATTGGCCAGCGCCCTGGGCCCGTGCAATGGCTATTCGATGCCACGTTAAAACTCGGCTGGCGGGATTTCGAGCGCGCACAAGGCCGGGCTTCTGGTACGCCCCTGCTGGCCACGTTGCCATTTCTGCGCCGACAGGTGGCCCGTCCGGTGCTCGATCGCCTGGGCGGGCGGCTGCGCCTGGCCATTTGCGGCGGCGCGGCCCTGCCGCCGGACGTGGCGCGGCTATTCATCAGCCTCGGCCTGCCGCTGTTGCAAGGCTATGGCCTGACCGAAGCCAGCCCGGTGCTGGCCGTTAACACCCTGGCCGAAAACCGGCCCGACAGCGTCGGCCTGCCACTGCCGGACGTGGAACTGCGCCTTGGCCCAAGCGACGAACTGCTCGCCAAAAGCCCCGGCGTAATGGCGGGTTACTGGCACGACGCCGAAGCCACTGCCGCCGTGCTCGACGCCGACGGCTGGCTGCACACCGGAGACATCGCTGCTCAGCGGGGCCGGCACTGGTACATCACCGGCCGCCTGAAGGACATCATCGTGCTGGCCAACGGCGAGAAAGTGCCGCCGGTCGACATCGAACACGCACTGATGCTCGACCCGCTGATCCACCAGGCGCTGCTGGTCGGCGAGGGGCGCCCGTATCTGGCCGCGGTGCTGGTGCTGCATCGCAAACCATGGGCGGACCTTGCCGTCGGACTGGGTCTGGATGCCAACGCCCCGGCGTCCCTGGCCGATCCGCGTGCCGAACAGGCCGTGCTGGCCAAGGTCGAGACCGCGCTGCATGCCTTTCCGGGCTACGCCCGCCTGCGCCGGGTGCATCTGACGCTGGACGAATGGACCGAAGCCAACGGCCTGCTGACCGCTACCCAGAAGACCCGGCGCGGGCAGTTGATTGACCGGTATCGGGAGGCGGTCGAGGGGTTATATCGGAGGTGAGGCTCGTCGAGGGTGGGAGCCCGTATGGAGCGCAGCGAAATACGGGGAGGTCATCGCCAACGTCCCGGATTCCGCTACGCTTCATTCAGGTTACGATTTTTGATGGTCGGCGGCGCTTACAGCCACGCGCGGGTGCCGTTCGGTTTCTGGCTCGAAGCGCCGATGAACGTGGGGCGCAATCCGTGCGACAAGAGCGGCCACTTTGCACAGTGGCGTTGGTGCAGGCACTGGCCATTCGCGAGATATTGCTACGCCGTACGCGGGCGGGGGATGCTGGCGTTTCTGGTGCTGTGCGCGGTTCTGGCGATCAGTGCCGGTTACGAGCTTGTCGAATGGATGGTAAAACCTACTACCTCAGCCTATAAATTTCGCTATGTTCGACCCGCCCCGCATCACCGAGTGCTTTGTCGCTCATCCTCGCAATAGCTGCGGCTATTGCTGAGGTTCGCTTCGCGCACTCAGCGCACGGATGCGTGTCTGGGCATGTACACAAACTTATAGCTTGAGGTGCTAGGCCGGAGGCAACATCGGCCAGCCAGGCGCTGGCGCGCTACCCGTCCGTCATCGGCACGTTGTATCAGCGTAGATTCTCTGGCCGTGCAGTCTGCATCCGGAGCCAATAAGCATTCGGGGAGGAGTCTCGTGAGCGATGTTTCCGTGGGCATCTGGGACCATGTCGAGCGTCGACCCGGTCAGTCACTGACCGAGCTTTACGAAGGTCGCTGCCAGTTTCTGGAGCTGGCGGATCAGGGGCCATACTGGTGCTACCACGTGGCGGAGCACCATTTCACGCCGCTGGGCATGGCGCCGTCGCCGGCTGTATACCTGAGCGCCTTGATTCAGCGCACTCGGCGCATCCGGCTTGGCTCGCTGGTACATCTGCTGCCGCTGTATCACCCGCTGCGACTGATCGAAGAAATCTGCATGCTGGACCACATGAGCGGTGGTCGGCTGGAGCTGGGGTTCGGTCGCGGCATTTCACCATTCGAACTCGGTCATTACGGCACCCAGTTCCTGCAAGCTCGGGACGATATGGAAGAGGTGCTGGAGATTCTGATCAAGGGGCTGCGCAGCGAGGCCTTGAGCCACGACAGCCGAAATTACCGCTTCCGGAGCGTACCCATGGAGCTGCGGCCCTTGCAGCAACCCAACCCACCGCTGTGGTACGGCATCAATAGCGAACGCAGCCTGCGCTACGCCGCTGGCATGGGAATGAACGTGATCACTGGGGGCCCGAACCAGGCCCTCGCGCCCCAGGCAAGCGTGTACCGGGAATTGTGGCAGCAGGCTCAGGCGGAGGGTAGCAGCCTCAACCCGCAGCTGAAGACCCCGCGCATTGGGGCGTTTCGGCTGGTGTACGTTGCGGAAACCGACGCCCAGGCGCAGCGCAAGGCCCGTGAGGCGTATCCGGTCTTTTACTACAGCCTGCAAAAGCTGTGGCGGGACAATGGCGCCGTCGCGACCCAGTTCCCGCCCGATTACGATCAGCTTGCGGCTTACGACACGTTCATCGTTGGCTCCCCGGCTACCGTGCGGGCGCAGACCGAACAGTTCTTCGCCGAGACCGGCTGCAACTATCTGTTACTGGAGTTCGTCTGGGGCTCCATCGGCCAGGAGGAGTCCATGCAGTCGCTGGCGCTTTATAGCGAGGCGGTTACCGGCCTCATCACTGCCTGAGGCTCGATCGCCGTCCAGCTGAACGCAATCACACAGGGCGCTGCCCGGCCTGTCCCGGCGCCCCACAATAGGCCATGATCCACACGGTGTCTCCCACGAATTCCGACCACCCCACGCCCGCTCAGCCCGGGATGCTGCGCGCATTTCGCCACCGCAATTTCCGCCTGTTTTTCTTCGGCCAGTTGCTGTCGCTGCCCGGCACCTGGATACAGGCCCTGGCCCAGGCGTGGCTGATTTACCGGATGACCGATTCGGCCGTGCTGCTCGGTCTGGCGGGCTTTGCCAACCAGTTTCCGGTGTTCCTGATGGCGCCGCTCGGCGGCGCGGTGGCGGACCGCTTCAGTCGCCACAGGCTGCTGCTTGCCACGGCGGTGGCGTCCGCGGTGCTTGCGCTTGGTCTGGCAGCCCTTACGCTCAGCGGGCGGGTCGAGGTCTGGCACGTGTTTGTGCTCGCGGTTCTGCTGGGCATGGTCAATGGCTTCGACCTGCCGGCTCGCCAGGCATTTACCGTGGAGATGGTGGGTCGGGAGGATCTGCCGAACGCCATTGCGCTGAATTCGTCCGCCTTCAATGCCGCGCGGCTGATCGGCCCGGCGGTGGCAGGCGTGCTGGTGGCCGCCGCCGGAGAGGGCTGGTGCTTTCTGCTGAACGGACTGAGCTACGCCACCGTGCTCGGCGCGCTGCTGGCGATGCGGCTCGAACCGTTCAGCCGACCGGTGCAGACCGGCTCGATGTTGACGCACATCGCGGATGGCGTGCGGTATGTGCGCGGCCACTTGCCCATCCGCAGTCTGTTGCTGCTGCTGGGCATGGTCAGTCTGGCCGGCATGCCGTACGCAGTGCTGATGCCGGTATTCGCGGACCGCATTCTGGGCGGCGGTCCGCAGGGGCTCGGAATCCTCATGAGTTGCGCGGGCGGCGGGGCACTGGCAGGGGCGCTGCTGCTCGCGGCACGGCGCAGCACCCGTGGGCTTGGCAGTTGGGTGCCGTGGGCGGCGTTCGGTTTTGGGCTAGGCCTGGTGTGCTTCTCGCAGTCGCGAAATTTCTGGTTATCGTGCGCCCTGCTGGTGCCGACCGGCTTCGCCATGATGGTGCAGATGGCCTCATCCAACACCCTGCTGCAGATGATGGTGCCCGATGCCCTGCGCGGGCGGGTGATGTCGCTGTACGCGATGATGTTCATGGGCATGGCGCCGTTGGGCGCGCTGCTCGCCGGCAGCCTGGCCGAGGTTGCCGGCGCACCGGCCACGGTTGCCGTTGGCGGCGGCTTGTGCATGCTGGCGGCGTTGTGGTTCGGGCGCCGGCTGCCGCGTATCCGCGGGGTCGTCCGCAGCATGAACATTGCCAGCCAGACGGCCGCCGGCGAACCAACCCAGGACGTTACCGGCGGGGCGCTGGTGGAGCCCGCTTCCAAAGCGGACGGGCGGTCAGACCAGACCGGGCGGTGATCGCGCTTGGCGCGCAGGAGTTTGCGAGCTAGATCAAAGATGATCTGTCCGCCGGAAAAGGCCACAACTGCCCGTTTTTCGCTCAAGCCAACAACTAACAAAAAAGGGCCCCGGATTGCCCCGAGGCCCTTCTTGCTTGGCGGTGGGCCCTCGGGCCCACCGCCTTTTTTGCCCTACTGGCCGAAGCTTGCCGCGGGTACCGGTTTGCCACCGTCCTTGTTCTGGACCAGATTCTTCCGGTGCTGCGCATACGATGACCGCACGAAGGCATAGCGGTCGAGAGCTGCTTGCTCCAGCACCCGGCTGGCGTCGAGCAGGCGGTAGCGGGTGTCGATACCACCCAATACCGCCACGCCCCATCGCACGCCCTCATCGTCGATATAGGTCTGCGGCAGCAGGAAGTAGTTGCCGACCAGGCCAACGCCGTCACGTACGTTACTCGGGCCAAGAATCGGCAGCACCAGATAGGGGCCGGCGCCGATGCCCCAGGCTCCGAATGCCTGGCCGATGTCCTCGCGGCGGCGCTCCAGGCCCCAGCCGGTGGCGACGTCGAAGATGCCGACCACACCGACGGTACTGTTGACCACAAAGCGCCCGACATCCTCGGCGCTGTTCTGGAAGTTGCCCTGCAGCAGGTCGCTGACCGCGACCACCGGCATGAACAGGTTATCGAACACGTTGCTGACGCCGCGTTTGACTGGCTTGGGCGTGATGAAGTCGTAACCCTTGGCCACCGGCTTGATGACGAAGCGGTCGGCCTGTTCGTTGAACCAGAACACGCCGCGATTGATCGGCTCCAGCGGGTCGTTCACCTCGGGGGTGATTTCGCGTTCCCACTCGGCGAAGTCCTCGTCCTCGTCCGCCATCACCGGGCCGGCGAGCAGCCAGCCGAACAGGGC
>NZ_JBFIII010000052.1 GCF_041601295.1 Immundisolibacter sp. | reverse complement strand
TTGAAGAAGCTGTGCGCGAACACGTCCAGCAGCCGCATGCGCGCCGCGGGCGGAAAGTTCAGCTCCCGTAGCCACTGCTCGGCGCTGACGCCATCCCAGCGCGCCGGCGTGCGCTGCGGGTGCCAGGTGAGCATGGCCAGCGCGTTGCGGATGCGCACCCGCGCCAGATCGGTCATTCCCAGGCCCACCTGGCGCATCAGCGGCCACAGCGTGAGCAGCGCGTTGGCCGGCAGGTTGGCGAACGACAGCGGCCCGGCTGGCGTGAGGATCGGGTAATCGGCCAGCGGCAGCAGGCCACTGAGCGCCGGATCGACCCGCCGCAACAGCGCGCGCAGATTGTAGTAATGGCGAAAGAAGGCGTGAAAGCCGCGGTCCATCTCAAAGCGCTCGCCGGCCACCTCGACCGGCCACGCCGCCAACCGGCCGCCCAGGCCCGGTGCGCTCTCCAGCAGCGTCACCTGTGCTCCGCGCTCGGCCAGGATACAGCTGGCCGCCACGCCGGCCAGGCCGCCACCCAGCACCGCCACGCGTAGCGGCTTCTCCAACCGGACGCGCCCAAAGGTGGGCTGAACAAATGGCCTCATGGCGCCCGCCGGGCCAGGAAGGTATGCACGATCTGCCGCTGCCACAGGCGACCGGGGATCACCCGCAGCAGCTCGAAGCCGGCCTCCTGGATACGCCGCGCCAGCGCATCGCGGCGGTCGAAGTCGAGCACGCTGTCTTCAAGATACGAAAACAGCTGTGGCGCGCCCGACACGGCGGCGCAAAACGGCCGCACCACCGCCCGGCACATGAAGCGCCACAGGCGCTCCGCCCCCGGCCCGGCGAGGCTGTAGTCGTGGATGGCCAGCAGCCCGCCGGGCGCCAGCAGGTGGTGCAGTTCCACCAGCGAGCGGTCCGGGTCGTCCACGTTGCGCAGGCCGTAGGCCATGAGGATGCCGCCAAACGGGCCTTGCAGATAGCGGCCCGGCACCTGCGCGTCGCCCTGCACGAACTCGATCGGCGCCAGCGGCTTGCGCCGGGCCTGTTCGAGCATGCCCGGCGAGCCGTCCAGCGCCACCATCGGCACGCCCGGATGCGCCCGCCGCAGTGCCTGTGTGGACAGTCCCGTGCCGCAGCACAGGTCCAGCAAGCGCGACTGCGGCAGCGGCGCCAGCGCCCGGGCGGCGTCGGCCAGCATGCCGACATAGCCCGGATTCAGGCGGCACATCAGGTCATAGCGCGGCGCCACGGCGTCGAAGGCGTTGGGAACGTCAGGCTTGTCCATGCTCAGAAATACCGCACGTTGATGATGATGGGCTGATCCGGCACCGGCATCAGACGAGCAGCCTCGAAACGCGGCGGCCCGAACCGGATGCGCGGGTTTTTGGAGACGCCAAAGCCTTCCTTCGGAATGCCGAACAGGCCGGTGGCCATGCGCTTGTCGCCGTCCTCGTCGTGCAGCACGCCGACCGCCAGCGCCTGGCCATCCGGCACGTCGGTGAAGCGCGCCCGCGCCTCGCTGCCATCAATCGCCACCTCGACGCGCTGGGCCGCCAGCTCGCCCTGGTCCGGAAACCCGCGCGGCTCAAGAAACAATGCGAACAGCACACTACCGTGCTGGTTGCGCAGCCCTTTGGCGATGACCTCGACGTCCATGGCGTTGCTCCGCATGCCCAGGCCGACCAGCAGGGCCGCGCCCAGAATCAGCCGGCCGGTCGGCACAGCTGGGCTCCGAATTCGACCAGCCGGCCGGGCGGGCGGGTCACGGCCTGCCTTGCAGCGCCGCCAGACAACTGGCCTAGCAAGGCCACCAGCACCTGCCAGGCCTTGCCCCGACCGGACAGATAGGCGCGCCCGGCCAGCGGCTGGTAGTCCTGCCGGGCCAACGCCGCGCCGATGCCCCGATAGATGCGCGCCGCCGAGCGCACGGCCAGGCCACAGCGCCAGTCGAGCGCCGGAATGCCGGCCATGCCGGCCCGGTAGTAGGCGTCGGCCTGCGCCAGCGCGGCGCGCACCTGCTGTGGCAGGCGGGCACGCAGGTCGGCTTCGATCGGCCGGGTCAGCGCAGCGCGCACCTGGACTTCGTCGCCAAAACCAAGGCTCTGGTACGGCAAATACAGCCGCCCGCGCGCCCAATCCTCGCCGACATCCCGGCAGATGTTGGTCAGCTGCATGGCCATGCCGAGCTGCGCCGCACGCGGCAGGGCGTCGTCGTCGGCCAGGCCCATCACGTGGCACATCATCAGTCCGACCACGCCCGCCACCCGGTAGCAGTACAGCGCCAGCGTGGCGTCATCCGGATAAAGATCGGGCTGCAAGTCCATGGCCATGCCGGCCAGTAGTTCCCGCGGGTAGTGGCGCGGCAGGGTGCGGCGCTCGACCAGACGCGCGAAGGCCCGCAGGATCGGATCATCGCCCGGCTGACCGCTGTACACGGCATCCAGCTCGGACTCGAGCCGGGCCAGACTGGCCGGCGGATCGTCGGACAGGTCCACGGCGTCGTCGGCGCGTCGGCACCAGGCGTAGAGCGCCACCACCTCGTGCCGCGCCCCTGCCGGCAACAGCCGCGAGGCCAGCGAAAAGCTCTTGGAATGCAAGTGGATGACCGCCGCGACCGAATCGTTCATCGCGGAAAGTCCTCGTCCACCAGCGTCATGGCTGCCTTGGCCGAGTTAATGACGCCGGGCACACCGGCGCCCGGATGGGTGCCGGCGCCCACCAGGTACAGGCCCGGGATGCGCCGATCGCGGTTGTGCGGGCGCAGATAGGCGCTTTGCCAAAGCACCGGCGCCAGCGAGAAGCCGTTGCCGTGAAAGGCGCCCAGCTCGCGCTCGAAATCGCGCGGCGTCATCCAGCGCCTGACCGTCAGATGCTGGCGCAGGCCCGGCATGGCGTGTTCGTCCAGGTACGCCAGGATGCGCTCGGCATAGGCCTCGCCGATGCGGTCCCAGTCCAGATCCGCGTTGCCCAGGTGCGGCACCGGCGAGAGCGCGTAGAAGGTATCGCCGCCTGCGGGGGCCAGCGTGGGGTCGGTGACGGTCGGCGCGTGCAGGTAGAGGCTGAAGTCCGCAGGCAGCTCAGCGCCGTTGAAAATCTCGCGGATCAGCTCGCGGTAACGGGCACCGAACAGGATGGTGTGGTGGCGCACCTGATCCCGATACTGGCAATCAGTACCGAAATAGACCACAAACAGGCCCATCGACCAGCGCGAGCGGGCCAGGCGCCGGCTCATGCGCTGACCGTGTGCGTGCGCGCCGTAAATACGCTGGTAGGTGTGCATCACATCGGCGTTTGACACCACCAGGTCGAAGTGGTCCTCGCCACCGGCATGCGTCAGGCAGTGCTGGCGCCCTTCCAGCCGGGCCGAGGCCACCGGCGTGTCCAGGCGCAGCTCGCCGCCAAGTTCCTCGAACAACGCAACCAGGGCGCGCACCAGCGCATGCGTGCCGCCGCGCACGAACCACACCCCGTGCGTACGTTCCAGGTGGTTGATCAGCGCATAGATGGCGCTGGTGGAGAACGGGTCGCCGCCTACGAACAGCGGGTGAAACGACAGCGCCTGGCGCAGATGCGGGGCGCGCACCCGGCGGCTGACGGCGCCATACACCGACCGCTCGGCGCGCAGGCCGACCAGCTTGGGCAGCGAGCGCAGCATGCTGGCGACGGTCACGAACGGCGCCCCGGCCAGGTGCTCGTAGCCCTCGCGGTACACCGCCTCGCTGTAGCGCTTGAAGCGTGCGTAGCCGGCCGCCTCGCCGGGTGCGATGCGCTCGATTTCGGCGGCAAGAAGGTTCTCGTCGCCGAAGGCTTCAAAATGCGTGCCGTCCTCCCATTGCAGCCGGTAGAACGGGTCCAGCGGCAGCAGTTCGACCCGGTCGGCGAGCCGCGCGCCGCCCAGGGCGAACAGCTCCTCCAGGCACTGCGGCGCGGTGACCAGCGTCGGTCCCATGTCGAACACGTGGCCTTTTTCCGCAAACGCGTAAGCGCGCCCGCCGGGCAGGGCGCGGGCCTCGAAGATCGTCGTCGCAATGCCGCGCGCCTGCAGGCGGATGGCCGCCGCCAGGCCGCCAAAGCCGCTACCGATGACCGCCGCCTTCAGCTCAGCCATACGCACGCTCCAGTCCATCGAGTTCGTTGCGCAGGTCGGCGAGATGTGCGTGCCCGGCCAGACGATCGGCGAGCAAGTCGCCGGCCGCGGCAAGCGCCCTACGGGCAGGACCAAGCCCGACCGGCGCCAGCACGGTCGTCAGCGCCGCACAGACCGGCTGCCAGTTGCCGGTCTGTGCGGCCGTCTGCGCACTCGCCGTCAAGGCATGGTACTGATCGGACGAACACTCACGCGCCGCCAGCGCCCAGGCCCAGGTCGGCCGACCGCAGCGCAAATCCTCGCCGGCCTTGTCGTGACGAGCCGGCAACAGCACTGCCGTCAGGTCGTCCAGCATCTGCAGGGCCACGCCGACCTGCTCCCCGAACTGCTGCAACAGCGCCACACGATCTGGCCTGGCACCGGCCGCGATGGCGCCAAGACCAGTACACAGCGCCGTCAAGCGGCCGGTCTTGAGCCGACTTTGCTCGGCGACCACTGCCTGCACCACGACCGGCGCCAGCGCCCACACCTGCACGCCAAGATCCAGCGCCTGGCCGCGATGACAATCGAGCAGCGCACGGGTGATCAGGTCCGCGCAGCGGCGCTGCCGACCGGCCGGCCGCACCAGTGCCGGCAGCAGTGCGTACGGCCAAAAATACAGCCAGTTGGCCGCGTTCAACGCCTGTTCGACGCCGATCAGCCGGTGCAGGGCGGCGCCGCCACGACGGGCGTGGGCGCCGTCCTGAATGTCGTCGACGATCAGCGACGCGCTGTGCAGGATTTCCGGCAGCAGACACAGATCCAACGGCGCCGCGCCGTGCCCACCGCCCAGGCGCCAGCCGTGTTGTACCAGCCGCGCCCGCAGGTTCTTGCTCCGGCGACCCAGGAACTCACGCAGTGGCTCATACAGGGTGCCCTGCCAGACCGCCTGGCACGACGGCGTGGCGGACGATTCCACCCCCATGACCGTCGGCAGCTTGCGATCGAAGAAGTCGGCCAGATCAAACGGCTGCGTCTGCCGCGCCGTCTGACGCAGCGCGCGCTGCAGCGGTGGGTCGCCCGGCTCCACTATAGACCTGCGACTGACTGCCGCAACCGCCTTCATGGGCATACCTCCCGAGTTCTTCCGCGCCTCCACCAGGCACTGCCGAAGCCGCGCGGCGGGCGCCCGAGGAGCAGGCGCGTCACGTCCACGGCCGTGCTTTGCAGTCTATAGAACCGCCCGATGGTAGCCAGCGGCAGCCGGTAAAAGCGGGCAAACGGATGCCACATCAAATCGGGCGCAAAGCCGCGAAAAGCCAGCAGATTCAGCAGCAAGCCGAGCCGAAACTGGCGCCGGTGGCGCCGCCATTCACATAGCAGCGCGGTGTAGGGTGCGCGCCAATGACGCGCCAGTAGATCGGCCATGCGCAGGGCGCAGGGCGCCGAATACCCGGTCGCCGGATGAAACCAGCCGCCGCCGTAGCCCACCTTGAGTGGCAGTGTCGGGGCCGGCGGCACGCCACGCCAGGGCATCGGCAGTACCCCGCTCTCCTCGCGCAGCACGCTTTGGATAACCCAGCCGCGGGCGGCCGCGTAATCGTGGATCGCCGCGCGCCGCGCGGCCATGTCCATATCCGCTGTGCGCGCAAAGGCGGTGTCCTCGATCAGCAGCCGCCGTGGTGCCAGCGGCAACACATACATGAAACGGAATTGCGACCCCTGCGGCAGGCAGGCATCCATCAGCAGGGGCCGGGCGAGGCCGCTGTCGGCAGCCAGTTCCACCTCCAGCCCCAGAAATTTCTGATAACCGCCACGCCCCACGTCGCTGCGTCCGCAGGCGTCGATCACCAGTGAGGCCTGCAACCGGCGGCCGTCGGCCAGCGTGACCGAGCCGGCATCCAGCGCCTGCACGGCGCAGCCGGTGATTAGCCGCGCCGTTTCGTGAGCGGCGAAGGCATCCTGCAGCGCTGTAGCCAGACCTTCGGATGTGAGACAGCAATACGGCAGGTCGATCGCGCGTGCGAAGCCCGGAAACGCCACCTCGTAGCCCGGCCAGCGAATCAGCGGCAGGCGTTCGAACCAGGCGCCTGCGTTCGGCGGCGCGTCACCGAGGTGGAAACACCAGGTGTGATTGCCGGCCGGCCGGGCGTCGCGCTCGACCAGCGCCAGGCGCAGACCCGGCTCGGCGTCGAGCAGCGCCAGCGCGATCAGCCCGCCGTGCAGCCCCGCCCCGACCAACGCGACGTCGAACCGCGTCGGCTCGTTGCCAGGCTGCGGCGCGTCGGTGCGTGTATCTATCGAAGCCATCGAAACGGGTCCGTGTGCCTTGATCACTCGTCGGTCCCCACAAGTTGTCATAGACAAATAAAATTTTTTCGGCCAATCTAGGCATCAATTCTCGTTTTGTCAAACATTTGACTTAGACAAATGGAAATTTCTCATCTGTCGATCGCCGCCCTCGCGCTCGAGACCGGAATCGCCAAAGACACGCTCAGGATGTGGGAGCGGCGCTATGGCTTTCCGCAGCCGGTGCGCAACCCGCGCGGTGAGCGCCGATATCCGGCACAGCAAGTCGCTCGCTTGCGGCAGGTGCGCCGCCTTATGGATCAGGGCATGCGCCCAGGCCAGGTGCTGACGCTGAGCGCCGAAGCGCTGGAACAGGCGGCGAAGCTTCAACCCACCATCGGCGACATCGACCCAACCCTGCTGGACGTCATCAAGCGGCACGACGACAACGGGCTGCGCCAGGAACTGCGTACCCGCCTGCTGCGGGACGGGCTGCGGCAATTCGTCACCCACGCCGCACCCTCCATGCTCACCGGCATCGGCAACGGCTGGGCACAGGGCGATCTGGAGGTGTTCGAGGAGCACCATTTCTCGATCCAGCTCGACACCGTGCTGCGCGAAGCCATCGCACAGCTTCCGGTGGGGATCGAGGCCCCGCGCGTGCTGCTGACCACCCTGCCCGGCGAGGCACACACACTTGGCCTCATGCTGGCACTGGCGCTGATGCGCCTTGAGGGCGCCGCCTGCATCTGGCTCGGCGCCCAGACGCCAGAAAGCCAGATCGCCGCCGCCGCGCGTGCCTACCGCACCGACATCGTCGCCCTGTCGTTCTCCGAGTGTTTCGACCCGGGCGCGGTGCGTATCGGCGTGCGGCAGCTGCGCCTGCACTTGCCGGTCGCCACCGAGCTTTGGTGCGGTGGCAGGTCGGCCCTGCGCCTGAAGCGCCCGCCCGCGGGCGTGACGATCTTCAAGGATCTCGACCAGCTGGCTCAGCAACTTTGCCACAAGGCTAGCGGCGCGAGAATCGACTGATCATGCGCCTGTGGTCCCTGCATCCACGCTACCTCGATGCCCGCGGCCTGGTGGCTCTGTGGCGCGAGGCCCTGCTGGCGCAGGCGGTGCTCAATGGCCGGACGCGTGGCTACCGCCATCATCCGCAGCTGCAGCGGTTCCGGCAGTGCGCCGATCCGCTGCAAAGCATCGCAGCGTATCTGTGGCCCGTTCACGCCGAGGCCGTTCGCCGCGGCTACCGGTTCGACGCCGGCAAAATTCGCAACTCCCAAACCAGCCCAACGCTGCCCGTCAGCGCCGGCCAACTCAGCCACGAGTGGCAGCATCTGATCGGCAAGCTGCAGCTGCGGGCCGCCGCCTGGCTTGAACGGCTCACATGCCATCCGGCGCTGGAACCGCACCCCCTGTTCACCGTGGTGCCGGGGGACATCGCCCCGTGGGAAATCACGCGCAGCTCGAAGTAAACCGGAGCCGTCGACCAAGAAAGCGAACCGCCACCATCGACCCGATACTGGGTAATCAGCAGCTACGTGCCGCCGAAAAAAAAGGCAGCTACGGAATTTCATCCGTAACTGCCTGTTATATGGTGGGCCGCGTAGGGTTCGAACCTACGACCCGCTGATTAAGAGTCAGCTGCTCTACCAACTGAGCTAGCGGCCCGAAAACGTTATCAAAACATCAAACTGGGGTGAGCGATGGGGATCGAACCCACGACCACCGGAACCACAATCCGGGGCTCTACCGACTGAGCTACGCTCACCATAACCTGTGGCGACAACTGGCGCGCCCGGCAGGATTCGAACCTGCGACCGACGGCTTAGAAGGCCGTTGCTCTGTCCTGGCTGAGCTACGGGCGCAGCGAACCCAGAACTTTCCCATTCGGGCCGCCACGGCAAAGTGGTCGGGGTAGAGAGATTTGAACTCCCGACATCCAGCACCCAAAGCTGGCGCGCTACCAGACTGCGCCATACCCCGAGATATTGCTTGGCCACCTGCGGTCGCGTGGGCCGCGAACTATACCGTTCCGCCTAATCAGGGTCAACGTGTTTCCACTGAGATAGCGGGGTCGCGGCCTGCTAGAATACCGCGTTCCCTACAATCCCCAGAGAATAACCCGGCCCCACCATGGCTATTGAACGCACACTGTCCATCATCAAGCCCGACGCCGTCGCAAAAAATCTGATTGGCGCTATTTACTCCCGTTTCGAGCAAGCCGGTCTGAAGGTCGTCGCGGCACGCATGGAGCACCTCAGCCGTATCCGTGCCGAGGGCTTCTACGCGGTTCACCGCGAGCGGCCGTTCTTCCACGACCTGGTCAAATTCATGACCTCCGGGCCGGTCATGATCCAGGTGCTCGAAGGCGACAGCGCCGTCACGCGCAATCGTGATCTTATGGGCGCCACTGACCCGGCCAAGGCGACCGCCGGAACCATTCGCGCCGACTTCGCCGACAACATAGAAGAAAACGCCGCCCACGGCTCGGACAGCGCCGAGAACGCGGCCACCGAAATCGCCTATTTCTTTAGTGCCGAGCAGATCTGCCCGCGCACACGCTGAACCGGGACAGCTTGGACGCGCCACTGTTAAAGCCGAACCTGCTGGACCTGGATCGCCCCGGTCTGGCCAGTCTGTGCGCGCAGCTCGGCGAGAAGCCGTTTCGCGCCGATCAGCTGCTGCAATGGTTACACGCCCGGGGCTGCGACGATGTCTCGGCCATGACCAATCTGAGCAAGGCGCTGCGCGAGCGCTTGCAGGAAACCACCGAGATCCGTCCACCGCAGGTGCTGGCCGATCGCGAGGCCGCCGACGGCACGCGCAAATGGCTGTTGCGCCTGGCCGGCGGCAGCGGCATCGAGACGGTTTACATACCGGAACGGCGCCGCGGCACCTTGTGCGTATCCTCGCAGGTCGGCTGCCAGCTCAATTGCAGCTTTTGCTCGACCGCTCAGCAGGGCTTCAACCGCAACCTGAGCGTCGGCGAAATCGTCAGCCAGGTGTGGCTGGCCAACCATCTGCTGCCGCCGCATCCGGTCCGCGAAAAACCGATCACCAACGTCGTGTTCATGGGCATGGGCGAGCCGCTGCTGAACTTCGACAATGTGGTGGCGGCCATCCGCGTTCTGCTCGACGATCTGGCCTATGGACTGTCCTGGCGTCGCGTGACGGTCAGCACGGCCGGCGTGGTGCCCATGATCGATCGCTTGCGCGAGGAGTGTCCGGTGGCGCTGGCGGTGTCCCTGCATGCCCCGGACGATGCGCTGCGCGATGAACTGGTGCCGCTGAACCGTCGCTATCCGATCAGCGAGCTGCTCGACGCCTGCCAGCGTTACGTGGCCGGTAACGAGCGGCGCCGCGTAACCTTCGAGTACACGCTGCTTGCCGGCGTCAACGACCACCCGGCGCAGGCCAGGGCCCTGGGCAAGCTCCTGGCCCGCCTGCAGGCCAAGGTCAATCTGATTCCTTACAACCCGGTACCAGGCCTCCCTTATTCCACCTCATCAGCCGAGGCGGTCACGGTGTTTCGCGATGAACTGCAGCGCCGCGGACTGGTGGCTACCGTGCGCAAGACTCGCGGCGAAGGCATCGACGGCGCTTGCGGACAACTGGCCGGCAAGGTACTGCCCCGCCAGCGGCGCATCGCGATAAACGGCGTGCCCGCCTGAGCCATGCGCAATCCACTCCTGAGCTGTCTCGTTGTTGTACTGCTCGGCGGCTGTGCCAGCCGGGGGGTCGGACTGGGCGCCCACGATGCCTCCGGCGGCGAGCTCGCAATCAACCTCGAGGCCTGTTCCCAGGTCGGCGATCAACCCCGACATAAACCCAGCAAGCAACAACGCCTGGCGGAACTACACATGGCGCTGGGCGCCGGTTATCTGCAGGAGGGCGTGCTCAAAGTCGCACTCACCGAACTCGAGGAAAGCCTCGCGCTGAACCCGCGCAGCGCCCAGGCCCACGCCACAATGGCCTTGCTGCAACTGCGCTTGAACAAGCCGCAAATCGCCGAGCGGCACTACCGGAAGGCACTTGCCCTCGATCCGAGCGACCCCGAAATTCACAATAACTACGGCGTCTATCTTTGCGGCCAGGACCGCTGGCAAGCGGCCGATGCGCACTTTCGCTGTGCCATTGCCAATCCGTTATACCGGACACCGGCCATGGCTTATAGCAACGCCGCCGAGTGCAGCATGCGGGGCGGTGACACAGGTCGCGCCGAGATAGACCTACGCACCGCGGCGCAGATCGACCCGAGCTTCCCGACACCTAGCCTGATGCTGGCCAGGCTCAATCTGGACCAGGGCAACGCAGCCGCGGCGCGTACGCATTTGACCCGTTACATGCGCCATGCCGGGCAAACCCCGGCCGGTCTTGCGCTCGGCATCAAGATCGAAACCAGCCTCGGCGACCTTGACCGGGCAGCGAGCTATCGCATGCTGCTCAAGAACCGCTTTCCAGACTCGCGCGAAGCGCAAGAGCTGCATTGACTTCCGCGGCTGACGATCCAGCAACGCAGCCGTCGCCACCAACGCCCCCGTCAACCGGTGAGCGTCTTCAGGCCGCGCGCCAGGCACGCGGCTGGTCAGTACAAGAAGTTGCCGGGCGGCTACGTTTGCGCGCCGCGCTGGTCGAAGCGCTGGAGCGTAACGACCACACCTTATTCGGCGCCGCCACCTATGCCCGCGGCCAGACACGCAATTACGCCCGCCTGCTGGGCCTGGACGCACAGCTTATGCTCCAGGGCGTGCCGCCTGCGGCAGGCGACGGCCCCAACAGGCACCTGAGCAGGGCGCCCGAGCTGCATCCGGTGCGACCCTGGCTGGTACGCCTGGGCGGGCTTGCGATTCTTGGCACCCTGGCCGTGCTGGGCGTGCTCTGGGGTGGCGTCGGGCGCGAACCATCAGCAGTGTCGCCCAGGCCCGAAACCGCCCGGGCGCTGGATACTCCACCCAGCATGCCGGGCCCAGCTCCAGCTCCAGCTCCAGCACCAGCTCCAGCTCCAGCTCCAGCTCCAACGCGACCCGTTGCCACACGTTCCGACGCCGCAGGATTGGATCGGCCTGACACCACCTCCGACGTTACGCCCACCGGCAGTGTACCGACCGCGAGCGAATCGCCACCCGTTGCCCCCGCCGAGGTGAGCCTTGCCGATGCCCAGGGCAACCCGAAATCCTCGGTGGTACTGCGTGCGCGCGCCATCAGCTGGGTCGAGGTCACCGACCGCACCGGCCGACGCCTGGTGTACGAACTGATCAAACCTGGCAGCGAGCGCGTGGTCAGCGGCGAGCCTCCGCTGCGATTATTGCTCGGCAACGCACCGGCGGTGCATGTTCTCTACAATGGCGCCCCGGTATCGCTACCTGCCGGCCGGCAGGTGGTGAGCCTGACCTTAGGCGAGGCCACTCGGCCAGCCGATCAGGTGCCCCAGAATCCGCCGTCTGTAGCCAACCCCTGACCTTATCCATGGCTTCCAAGCTCCAGGCCGTGCGCGGCATGAACGATCTGCTGCCTGCCACCACGCCGGCCTGGCGGCATGCGGAGCAGCGCTTGCAGGCGGTGCTGGAACGTCACGGCTACCAGGAAATCCGCCTGCCCCTGGTGGAACCCACCGAACTGTTCGCACGCACCATCGGCGAGGTCACCGACATTGTCGAGAAGGAGATGTACACCTTCCTGGACCGCAATGGCGACAGCCTGACCTTGCGCCCGGAGGGTACCGCCGGGGTGGTGCGCGCCGGCATCGAACACGGCCTGTTTCAGGGCCAGCTGCTGCGCTTGTGGTACCAGGGTCCGATGTTCCGCCACGAACGCCCCCAGCGCGGCCGCTACCGGCAGTTCCACCAGATCGGCGCCGAGTGTTTTGGCAGCGCCGAACCCGAACTCGATGCCGGATTGATCGCCATGACCGCCCAGTGCTGGCACGAGCTAGGCCTGCCATCACTACGCCTCGAAATCAACTCGCTGGGTTCCCGACAGGCACGTGGTGCCTACCGCGATCGGCTGCAGGAATATTTCCGCGGCAACCGCGCAGCCCTGGACGAAGACAGCCTGCGCCGGCTCGAATCCAATCCGCTGCGCATCCTCGACAGCAAGAACCCGGACCTGGCGGCGCTGATCGCTGCGGCGCCCAGCCTGCCGGAACACCTGGACGACGACTCGCGCGCGCATTTCGAGCGACTGTGCGCGCTGCTCGACCAGCTTGGCGTGGCCTATACAATCAATCCGCGCCTGGTGCGGGGTCTCGACTATTACGGTCGAACCGTATTCGAGTGGGTCAGCGACGCCCTGGGCGCCAAGGGTACGGTGTGCGCCGGTGGCCGCTACGACACTCTGGTCGAACAGCTGGGCGGGCGCCCGACGCCGGCCATCGGTTTTGCCCTTGGCCTGGAGCGATTGCTCGACCTGATGACGGTCAATGGCCTTGAACCGCCCGCGCCGCGCGGCGTCTGGTACCTGGCGTCCACGCCGGGTGCCTGCCGTGCACAGGCCCTGGTGTTGGCCCAGCAGCTGCGTGCCCAGTCAAATGCCCCGACCGTTTTGATGGACCACGCCGGGGGTAATTTCGGTAAGCAATTGCAGCGCGCTGACAAAGCCGGTGCCGAAATAGCACTGATTCTTGGCGAGGATGAACTTGCTGCCGGCACGGTCACGGTACGCTTGTTACGCGCCGCCCAGGCCACCCAGAAAACCGTGTCGATCAACGACCTTCAGGCCACGATTGCCCGGCTTATCACCGCTCAGGAATCATTTGCAGTATGAGCACAACCGACGCTGACCAAATCGAACAACTGCGCCGCCTGTGGGACCAATACGGCCGCGTGCTGACGGCGCTGGGTCTGGCCGCTCTCATCGGCGTGTTCGGCAGTTTCTTTTATCGAGGCTATCTCGAACGCCAAGCCCTGGGCGCGGCAAATCTGTATCAAGCGTTTCAGCAACCGCCAGCCGGACAAACCGCCGACGACCTGGCCAAGCAGTTGCGGGACGAATACCCGCGCAGCAGTTACGCCAGTTTCGTGGCATTGCTGCAGGCCAAGCAGGCGGTGGAAGCTGACAAACCCGACCAGGCCGAACGGCACCTGCGCTGGGTGGTCGAACATGGCGGCCAGGTCGCTGACCGCAGCGTCGCTCGCCTGCGCCTGGCGCGGCTACTGCTCGATCAGGGCAAGCCTGACGAGGCGCTGCAGACCCTCAGCCGGGACATCTCGGCTGACTCGGCGGCGCTCGCCGAACTCAAGGGCGATATCGCCAACGCCAACGACAGGCCCGACGATGCTCGTAGCGCTTACAACGAAGCGCTGAGCCGCCTGCCTGCTGATTCGGGCCAGGCGGCGCTGGTCAAACTCAAGCTCGACGCCCTGGGGCACCCCTGATGAAACTGATGCAATTGACGCTGATAGGGGCGCTCGGCCTCGGATTGAGTGGCTGCGGCACGCTGTCCAACCTCGGCCAAGGCGCCGTGCGCGGGGTAACCGAAGCCAGTGAGTCGATTGCCGGCCGGCTCACTACAAGTGGCGCGCCCGATGTGGAAACCGAACTGGTCGAACTGCCAAACGGCGTTCCGATCGACATCGTGGCAAAGCTGCGCGTGACCGACGGCACCCCCAGAAGCTACCCCAAACCGCTGCCAGCCTTTGATGGGCACCAGGTATTCACGCTGAGCGAGTCGCGGCGGGAAGTGTTTGCTCACCGCCTGACCGACGGCAAACGCCTGTGGAAAACCGACCTCAAAGCACCCGTCAGCGGCGGCGTCGGCACGGGTGATGGCATGGTGCTGGTCGGCACCGGCAGTGGCGAGGTTATCGCCCTGGCGGCCGCGGGCGGCGAGGAGCGCTGGCGCAGCCAGGTCGACAGCGAAGTGCTGGCGCCACCTACTGCCCGCAGCGGCGTGGTGGTGGTCGCCACTGGCGACGGCCACCTGTTCGGTCTTGATATCGCCGATGGCGCCCGCCGCTGGAGCGTCGAACGCGACGTGCCAACCTTGTCGCTGCGCGGCGGCAGCGCGCCACTCACCACGGACGGCAAAGCCGTTCACGGCTTTGCCGACGGCCACCTCATGAGCGTGGATCTGCTCACCGGCCGCGAAGCTTGGGATACGCCCATCGTCCAGCCGCGCGGGCGCACCGAACTTGAGCGCATGGTGGACGCTGATTGCCAGCCGGTCATCGAAGGCGGGGCCATATTCGCGGCGACCTTCCAGGGCCGCATCAGCAGTATCGACCTGTCCAGTGGCAGTGCCACCTGGGCACGGGAGTTTTCCTGTAGCAGCGCTCTCACTGCCGATTGGTCCAATGTCTATGCCAGCGACACCAACGACAAGGTGACTGCTTTCGACCTGAGCAGTGGCGTCGTCTACTGGGAACAGGAGGCGCTCAAGGGCCGTCACCTGACTGGCCCGGCGGTGCTCGGTGATTACATAGCCGTGGGCGATATCGAGGGCTATGTTCATCTGTTGAAAGCTACCGACGGCCGTCTGGCCGGGCGTATCCGCCCTACCAAGGACGCTTTTCTACTGGCGCCTTACGTGCGTAATGGAGTGGTTTACTTCCTTTCCGAGGGCGGACGCCTGTTCGGCCTGCGCGCGGGCCGATAGCACAAACCAATGGTTCCAATCATCGCCCTGCTAGGGCGCCCAAATGTCGGTAAATCCACCCTTTTCAACCGCCTTACACGCAGCCGCGATGCGCTGGTAGCGGATTTTCCTGGCGTTACGCGCGATCGTTTGGTAGGCACCGGCCGCCTGGGAGAGCGACCGTTCTGGGTTGTCGACACCGGCGGCCTGCTGGGCGAGGATCCGGATCTTTCGGACAAGGTTGGCACACAGGCGCTGGCCGCGGCGGCCGAGGCTGACGCGGTGGTACTGGTGGTGGATGCCCGCGCCGGACCGAGCGCCGACGACCGACGTATTGCGGAAACCCTGCGCGCGCTGGGCCGCCCGTTGCTGGTAGCGATCAACAAGGCCGAGCACCTCGACCCGAATCTCGTAACGGCTGATTTTTACGACCTTGGCCTGGGAACCCCGTGGCCGATTTCGGCCATTCACGGCCACGGCGTCGAAGCACTCCTGGAGTTGCTGCTGGCCGATTTTCCACCGGAGCCGGAACCGGATCCCGATGCGCAGATCGATCCACGACCGGTATTTGCCGTCATTGGCCGACCCAACGCCGGCAAGTCCACGCTGATCAACCGTTTGCTCGGAGAGGAACGACTGATCGAGAGCCCGTTGCCGGGCACCACCCGCGACTGCGTGCAGGTGCCATTGCAAATCGACGGCGTCGACTGCCTGATGCTGGACACCGCCGGCATGCGGCGGCGCTCGCAAGTGCACGAAGTCATCGAGAAATTCAGCGTCATCAAGACCTTGCAGGCGATCGACCAAGCTCAGGTAGTGATACTGATGGTGGATGGCGAGAACGGCGTCGGCGAGCAGGACGCCCATATCGCCGGCCAGGTGTTGCACCGCGGTCGCGGTCTGGTTATCGCCGCAAACAAGGCCGACACGCTGGACGCGGCAGCGCGCAAGGCGCTGCGGATGGAGCTGAACCGCAAGCTGCCGTTTGTCGATTTCGCGCCGATCGAGTTCGTCAGCGCCCGCAACGGGCGTGGCGTCAAAGGCCTGATGAAAACCGCCTTCGTGGTCCACAAAAGCACGCTGGCGCGGTTCCCGACACCCGAGTTGACGCGGCTGCTGGAAACCATCGTCACTCGCAACCCGCCGCCGATGAGCGCCGGGCGCCGGGCCAAACTGCGCTACGCCCACCAGGGCGGGCACAACCCGCCCACCGTGGTCATCCACGGCACCCAGGTGGCGAGCCTGAAAGCCAACTACATGCGCTATCTGGAAAACAGCTTTCGCGACGCGCTGCACCTGGTGGGCACGCCGGTGCGCATCGTCACCAAGCAGGGCGAGAATCCCTACGCCGGGCGTGCCAATACGCTCACGCCGAGCCAGCTGGAACACCGCCACCGCGCCCGCCGTCGCGGCCGCAAGCTGTTCGGTGCCTGAATCGCGGACAATTTATTCGGGCGCGGGTCCGTATAACACGGCCGCCGCGCGCAGCCGCGCAGCCACCTCGGCTCGCAGCGCGGGCGGCTCCAGCACCTCCACCTCAGCGCCATAGCGCATTACATCCAGCAGCAGCTCGCGCGGATCGCCGTACGGCACGAAAAGTTCGTAACTGCCATCCTCCAGCCAGCGACCGAACTGCGCCGGATGCCACTGTTCGGCGGCCACCCAGCGCGCGCGGCTGGGGGCAAAACGCAGCAGCGCCCGTTGCGGCGCCGAGCCGGCGAAAATGCCGTAGGCGGCGCCAAAATGCGCGTCCAGTTCGGCCTCCGGCAACGCTTTGGCGGGCTCGTCCTGGGGCTGCGCCGCGTGCACCGCATCGATCGCAAAGCTGCGCAGCGCCTCGCGCCGGTGACACCAGGCGTCCAGGTACCAGTTGTCGCGATAACGCACCAGCCGCTGCGGGCTCACCTGTCGCTCGCTGACCTGCCCGCTGCTGCGGGCCAGGTAGCGGATGTCGAGCCGCTGCCCGGCCAGGGTCGCCGCGACCACCTGCCGGAATACCTGCGGATCGTAAGCGCGGCCGGCCATCGGCAGGATGCGGACCACCTGGGCCGTGCGCTGCGGCGACACCCCACCGCGCGCCAGCAGGGTCATGATGCGCCCACGCAAGGCATCGATCTGCTCAGGCAGCAACCCTTGCGCCAAGCCGGCGAGCAGGTTCTGCACCAGCAGCAAAGCCTGCAACTCGGCGGCCGAGAACCACAAGCCCGGCAGTTGCACGCGCGGCTGCATCTGCCCATCGTAGCGATAGCCGTTGGCTGCCGTGTCATACACCAGCGGCGCGCCGAGCAGATTGCGCAGCTCGGCGATAGCGCGCATCAAGGTGGCTCGCGAACACCCCAGCTCGGCCTGCAAGGAGGCAGCCGAGTGCGCCTCCCGGCTGGTCGACAGCAGGGCATTCAGGCGATACGTCCGATCGAAACGATCCATGGTGTCAAATCCTACACCAGCGCTTGTCGCGCCGACTTGCGCCGCCCGCTCGCAGCGTGCCACGCTTGCAGCGGTTCGATACATGCCACCGGAGGAGTTCTTTCATGCTCAAGCTATATGGCCAGTACATGTCGCGCGCCCAGCGCTGTCTTTGGACCCTGGAGGAACTGGGTGTGCCCTACGAGCACGTCAAGACCAACCAGGGTGCCGGCGAGTCGCGCACGCCCGAGTTCCTCAAGATCAACCCTAACGGCCACGTGCCGGCGCTTCAGGATGGCGACTTCATCCTCTGGGAGTCGATGGCAATCGCCATGTACCTGGCCAGGAAATACGGTCAGGGCAGCCTGTGGCCGAGCAGCGTGGAGGACGAAGGCTACGTCTTGCAATGGGCGCTGTGGGCGTCGCTGGAGATGGAGATCTTCGTCGTCAACTACCTGCGTCACGCCATGATCTATCCGCCTGAAAAACGCCGCCCGGAACTGGTCAAGGAAGCCACCGACTTCCTGCCGACGCCGCTGCGCGTTCTCAACGACAGCCTGGCTGGCAAGGATTACCTGGTCGGCAACCGCTTCAGCGTGGCCGACATCAACGTCGCTACCGTGCTGTTGCTGGCCGATATCTACAAGCAACTCGGTGTCGATCAATATCCCAACATCATGGCCTGGCTGAACCGCGTTTCGGCACGGCCGGCCTGGCAAAAGCTGCCGTCCCTGAAGTAAGTATGGGCCCCGGTGCCGCCCGTGGCGGTGCCGGTTTTCCCTGGAACAATCAAATTGATCCCGGTCATGGGGTTTTCGATCGTGTCCGCCTAGCCTAGGTCTCACTGTGGACGGCAGTTCCGTCCATTGACGAGGAGACGCACTGTGGCTGAAAAAAACACCCAGATAGAGGTCAGGAAATCCGGCCCCGCGATGGGTATCGGCAACCCGCTGGCGGCGCTGCGCGAGCGCTGGGATCATGTGTTTGACGATTTCTTTGCCGATTTTCCACGCTGGCCATCACTGCGCCGGCCGATGGACATCGAACCGCTACGTCTTATTACCGGCAGCGAGCTGATGCCGGCGATGGACGTTACCGAACAGGAAGACGGCTACCAGATCAGTGCCGAACTGCCCGGCATGGACGACAAGGACATCGGCGTAGAAGTGCAGGACGACCTGCTGACCGTGCGCGGTGAAAAGCGGGCCGAGCAGGAAAAAAAGGATAAGGGCTACCACCTGACCGAACGCAGTTACGGCAGCTTTACGCGCAGCTTTCGGCTGCCGTCTGACGCCGACGCCGGCAAGGCCAGCGCCAGCTTCAGCAAGGGCGTGCTCAAGATCAGCGTGCCCAAAAGCGCCGAGGCACGGAACAAGGTGAAAAAAATCGACGTCAAGGCGTCCTGAACGGCGTGGCCGCGGGCCCGGTGGCCGGCGAAAAAGCCGCCACAGACCCGCGGCCGTCCGCCCGTTGGCGGCGCATGCTGGAGGCGCTGGCTGACACGCTGGCGCGCGAGGTCGGCCCGGTCAGCGTCATAGAAACCCATATTTCCGCCGTACTGCTCACCACCGAGCGCGCCTACAAGCTCAAAAAGCCGGTCAGGCTGGGCTTCCTGGACTTCACCCGGCTGAGCCAGCGCCGGCATTTCTGCCGGGAAGAACTACGCCTGAACCGCCGTCTGGCACCGGATATCTACCTCGCCGTGCGACCGGTCACCGGCAGCGTCAACGCCCCGCGCCTGGGTGGCAGTGGTCGAACCATCGACTATGCGGTCGAAATGCGCCGTTTCCCGCAGAAGGCGCTATTCGACCGCCTGCTCGCGCACGGGGCTCTGGAAAGCACACACCTCGACGCACTCGCCGACTGCATCGCTGAATTTCATCAGCGCCTGCCGCCGGCTGCGGATGACTCGCCTTACGGCCGACCCGGTGACATCGCGCGGGCGGCGCGCGACAACTTCACTGCCCTGCGCGCCGGTGCCGGGACGCGCAAACACGCGCGGCTGGATCGGCTCGCTGCCTGGAGCGAGGCCGAGTTCCGTCGGCGCCGTACGCTGCTGGTGCGCCGCCGCATTGATGGCCGGGTACGCGAAGGCCACGGCGACCTGCACCTGGGCAACATCGTGTGGCTGGACGACCGGCCGGTGCCGTTCGACGGCATCGAATTCGACCCGGCCCTGCGCTGGCAGGACGTGCACAGCGAGCTGGCGTTTCTGACCATGGATCTGGCCCGCCGTGGCCGGCCCGACCTCGCCCGTCGGGTCCGTGACCGTTACCTGCAAGGCAGCGGCGACTACAGTGGCGTGCCGCTGATCCATTACTTCGAGGTCTACCGCGCCCTGGTGCGTGCCAAGGTGGCGCGCCTGCGCGCGGCCGGCGCAACCGCGCCCGGCGCTTGCTTTGCCGCGCTGCGCGAGTATGTGAGCTGCCTGCGTTTTGCCGAGTTAACCGGCCGCCCGCGCCGCCCGTGGCTGGCGATCACGCACGGCCTGGCCGGTTCCGGCAAAAGCCACTACGCTGACTGGCTGGTGAAGCGCTTGACGCTGATCCGTCTGCGCTCTGATGTCGAGCGCAAACGCCTGCTGGGACTTGGCGCCCATGCCCACACACGTTCCGCGATAAACCAGGGCGCCTACCAGCGCGCCGTTACTGCCGCCACCTACCGCCGCCTGGCATCGTTGGCGCGGCCAATACTCGCTGCCGGCTGGCCAGTGCTGGTGGACGCGAGCTTTCTGGCCGCTGGCGAACGCCAGCGCTTCGCCCAGCTGGCGGCGAACCTGGGCGTGCCGTTTCATATTCTCGACTGCACGGCCCCTGCGGACACGCTTCGCCAGCGGGTACGGCGCCGCGCCGCGCAAGGCAGCGACGCCTCGGAGGCGACGCTCGCCGTGCTTGAGACGCAGCTCGCGCGGTATCGACCGCTAACCCCTGGCGAAAAGGCGCGGGTCATCACCATCGACAGCACCCGGCCATATGCCCTGCCCGCTGCTTTGAACCACCACTTGACGTGCTAGACCAGATCGGAGGCATACGCCAAATATCAGTCGCGCTAGTGGCCGTCAGGAATTTGCTCAAGCCCAAAGACTGGACGCACAGTTCGCGCCCCGTGACGTCCGAAAAGTCGCTGGAGCCGCCCGTAGGCTCACCATCACCGGCGCAGGTCGGCGCTTAATCCCGCTGCCAATGCACGCGCAGCGTGGCCTCGTCCTCGACGTAGTGGTAATCGAGCTCGCCCCGGTAGGCGTGGTGCAAAGCCTCACCCAGACCGCGGGCCAGGTGTGCGTCGCTGGTGGTAATGAGCAGACCGCCGCCCTCAGCGCCTTCGGTCGCCATGATGCGCTGCAGCGGATGCTCGCTTTTTTCCCGCGCCTCGTGGTTGTGGATGAGGCTTAGCACCTCGTCCAGGTGCCCCTCCAGAAAGTCACCGACCACCGTCAGATAACCGGCCGGCACCCGGTCACGCACCCGCGCGCAGGCCGGGCACAGCACGTCGTGGGCGCCTGGTGGCCGTGATAGCCACTGCCAGCGGCCCTTGTGCCAGACCACGCCGCACTCGCGACAGGCGCTGGGCTCGGACAACTTCTGCCGCGCGACATAGGGATCGTGAATCTGCTGCATGCCGGGCCGGTCGTGCCGGCCATGGTGCGGGGCATCAGGCGTTTTGTGGGATCCGGTCATGGCAGGCTCCGCAAGATAATGACGGGCGCCGTACGGCGCCTTGTCGTCACCTTAGCCGCGCCACGTGCAGGCGACGTTGACCAGACTCAAC
>NZ_JBFIII010000051.1 GCF_041601295.1 Immundisolibacter sp. | reverse complement strand
GCGGGTCGATCCGGCGCTCAGTGGCCTGCTGCCGCTGGCCGATTACCCGATCCTCACGCCAGCCGGGCCGCTGTCGTTCGCCAACCTGCCGGCCAACGCACTGCTTACGCTGTGGCCGCTGATGCGCCAGGTGGGCCTGGGAATGACCGATCTGGCGCGGGTGCGGATCCGCAACGCGCTGGCCATGCTCACCTGGCATCCGCAGCGCACGCCGGCGCGCTGGGATGGCGTCAGCGCCGAGCAGTGGCTACGGGAGCTGAACTTTCCGCCCGCGGCGCGCATGCGGCTGCTGGACGTGTTCGCGCACAGCTTCTTCAACCCGACCGGCGAGCTGTCGGCCGCGGATCTGCTGATGCTGTTTCATTACTACTTTTTTGGTAACCGCGAAGGGCTGGTGTTCGACGTCGCGCGCCGGCCGTTTGGCGAGTGGCTATGGCGACCGTTCGAGGGCCACCTGACGACGCTTGGCGTCGACCTGCGCCTGGGTTGTCCGGCGCAGGCGATCAGCCGGAAGAGTGCCGGCTGGGGAGTTCGGACCGCCGCGGGCGACATCGAGGCCGATGCCCTGGTGCTGGCGCTCGACGTCCCCGGCCTGCGGTGCTTGCTGGACGCCAGTCCGTCGCTCGGCGCGGCGCTTTTGGCGCCGCTGGACAAGGTGCAGCCCACCCGGCCGTTCGCCGTGTGGCGTTTGTGGCTGGACCGGCCGGTACAGCGGGCGGCGTTTGCCGGCACAGCTGGTTACGACATCCTGGACAACGTGTCCGTGTACAGCGTTTTTCACGAGCCCAGCCGCGACTGGGCGCAGCGCCACGGCGGCGCGGTGCTGGAGCTGCACGCCTATGGGCTTGCCAGTGATGACGAGCCAGATATCCGCCGCCGTTTGCTGACTGCGCTGCACACGCTGTATCCGGAAACCGCGTTGGCTCAGGTGCTCGGCGAGCAGTTTCTGTTGCGCGCCGACTGCCCGGCCTTTGCGCCCGACAGCGCCACCACCCGGCCGTCGGTCGGTAGCGCCGATCCGTCGCTGGTGCTGGCTGGGGACTTTGTGCGCCTGCCGTTTCCCAGCGCACTGATGGAGCGGGCTACCGCCAGCGGCATGCTGGCCGCCAATACGTTGCTGGCCAGCCGGCAGGTGGACCCGGCACCGCTGTGGGTCGGGCCGCCGCGCGGGGTGATGTCGTTTCTGTCGAGGTTCGCCTGATGCTGCGCACGCGCGACGCACACGGCAAGGCGCTGTGGCTGTTCGGCCAGACGCTTGGCGAGCTGCCAGCGGCCCCGCGCCCCGACTGGCAGGCCGCCGAGCCACGCTGGATTGCCGGAGCGCTGGCCAGGGCACTCGATCGGCCGGGTGGCGGCTGGCATGTGCTGGGCGCTTCCGCGGCGCTGCGCCAACGGCCGCTGGCGGTGCAGGTCGAAGGCCGGTCGCTGGCGCTGTGGCGCAGCCAGGCAGGCGTTCACGCGACCGACGATCAGTGCCCGCATCTTGGCGCTGCCTGGTCGCGCGGCCGGCTTGTGGACGGCGGCCTGGTGTGTCCCTGGCATGGCCTGCGTCTGGACCCGGCGGCGCCGTGCAGCGCGCTGTATCAGACCCACGACGACGGCGCGCTGGTCTGGGTGCAGCTGCCCGGCGAGGCGCTGCTGCCCCGACCGGTGCTGCCGGTGCGCCCGACGTCAGCGCTGGTATCCGTCATGAGCCTGCGGGCACGCTGTACGCCGCGCGAGGTGTTGGAAAACCGCCTCGACCCCTGGCATGGGGCGCATTTTCACGGCCACAGCTTCGCCCGCCTCGCGGTACGCGAGCAGGCCGAGGACAGCATCACCGTGCGGGTGGCGTTTCGGGTCGCAGGCCGGCTGGCGGTGGAGGTGGACGCGCGCTTTCATTGCCCGGACCGGCGCAGCATCGTCATGACCATCGTCGCTGGCGAGGGTGAAGGCTCGCTGGTAGAGACCCATGCGACGGCGCTGTCGCCCGGCCAGTGCCTGATCACAGAAGCGATTTTTGCCAGCTCGACGCGATCCGGTTTTGCCGTGGCGCGCCGCCTGGGCCGGCTGATTCAGCCCCTGATGCGCCTGGCGGCGCGTCGCCTGTGGGTCGAGGACGCGGCGTACTGTGAACGCCGTCATGCGCTGCGCGAGCGTGCGTCCCCGCCCGACCTGTCATGTGCCTCGCAGGAGTCCTCCCCATGAATACCACCGTACTGGATGCCATCAATGAGCCGGCGGACCTACGCGCGCTGCCGGCCACGGCGCTGGCGCAGATCGCCGCTGCCCTGCGCGAGGAAATCGTGGCCCAGGTGGCGGTCAGTGGCGGGCATCTGGCGTCCAGTCTGGGGACCGTGGAACTGCTGGTCGCCCTGCATTACGTGTTCAACACGCCGCGCGACCGGCTGGTGCTGGACGTCGGCCACCAGGGCTATGCGCACAAGCTGCTGACCGGGCGGCGCGCCGGTTTCGCGCGTATCGGCAAGGCGGACGGCCCGGCCAAGTTTCTGCGCCGCAGCGAATCGCCGTTCGATGCCTTTGGTGCCGGCCACGCCGGCACGTCGATTTCGGCGGCGCTGGGTATGGCACGCGGCCTGCAGGCGGCCGGCGAGGACGCCTGCGCCATCGCCCTGATCGGCGACGGCGGCCTGACCGCCGGCATGGCGCTGGAGGCCCTTAACCACGCCGGGCATCTGAAGCAGTCGAACCTGCTGGTGGTGTTGAATGACAACGAGATGTCCATAGAGCCGAACGTGGGCGCCATGGGTGCTTTCCTGTCGCGCAAGTTGTCGGCGCCGTCGGCGCGGCGCCTGCGACGATTCGCCAAGGACATCCTGGCGCCATTGCCGCAGCCACTGCAACAACTGGCGCGCCGGGCGGAGCAATCCGCCAGGGCACTGCTGACGCCCGGCACGCTGTTCGAGGCCTTCGGTTTTCGGTACATCGGGCCGGTGTCCGGGCAGGACCTGCCGGCGCTGCTGGAGACGCTGGCCAACGCGCGCGGCATGCTCGGCAACGGCGAGGGGCCGGTGCTGGTACACGCCCTGACGCGCAAGGGCGCCGGCTATGGGCCGGCCGAAAAGGATCCACTCAAGTACCACGGCGTGACACCGTTCGACGCCGTCACCGGGCATATGCCCAAGCCGGCCACGCCGGCGCCGTCCTACACCGGGGTGTTTGCAGGGGCTTTGCTGGAGCTGGCGCAGGCGGATGAACGCATCGTGGCGATCACGGCGGCCATGGCGGGCGGCACGGGCCTGACCGGGTTTGCGAAAGTGTTGCCGCGGCGTTTTTTCGATGTCGGTATCGCCGAGCAACACGCCGTGACCTTTGCGGCCGGTCTGGCGACGACGGGCATGAAGCCGGTCGCCGCCATCTATTCGACCTTCCTGCAGCGGGGCTACGACCAGATCGTGCACGACGTGTGCCTGCAGAACCTGGACGTCACCTTTGCGCTGGACCGCGCCGGGCTGGTCGGCGCCGATGGCGCCACGCACCAGGGCCTGTACGACATCGCCTTTCTGCGCTGCCTGCCCAACATCACGCTGATGGCGCCCAAAGACGAAAACGAGCTGCGGCACATGCTGCGCACGGCGGTGGAGCACCCCGGGCCGGTGGCGCTGCGCTACCCGCGCGGTAACGGCCTTGGCGTGCCGCTGGATGCCGAAATTCGCGCACTGCCGATTGGTCGTGGCGAGCTGCTGCGCGACGGTGACGACCTGGCCATTGTGGCGCTCGGCAGCCGCGTCGCACCGGCGCTGGAGGCCGCCGAGCGGCTGGCGGCCGAAGGCATCAGCGTGGCGGTGTTCAACGCGCGTTTCGTGAAGCCACTCGACGTGGTGGCCATCGCCAATCTGGCGCGCCGCTGCGGGGCGCTGCTGACGGTGGAAGAACACGCACTCGCCGGTGGTTTTGGCAGCGCCGTGCTCGAAGCCCTGGCTGCGGAGGAGATCAGCGTGCCGATACGGGTGCTGGCGGTGCCGGACAGGCTGGTCGAGCATGGTGATCCGGCCCGGCAACTGGCGCAGTTCGGCCTGGATGCGGCGGGTATCGCGGCGGCTGGGCAGGCGCTGGTGGGCGGTCTGACTGGACGTCTCGCAATGCCGAACCTGCGCGCCGCGGGGGTGTGAGGGCGGCGTCGCATATGCCGGGCGGGTGATTGCAGGGGCGGGCCATGCCCGGGACCCCGGCTCAGGCGGATTCCGCACCCGGCGCGCCAGGGGTCAGCGCGAAGCCCCGATAGTCTTCCGCCGCCACGTCGTCGCAGATTTTCCGGTAGGCCGGGGCGCCACCCAGGTACACCAGCGGCGCGCGCGGCTTGCCCGGCACGTTGGCGCCCATGTACCAGGAGTTGGCGCGCGGCAGCAGGGTGCCTACGGCGACCTCGTTGGTATGGGCGATCCAGCGGTCTTCGGCGTCCAGAGTCGGTTCGATGGTGGAAAGGCCACGCTCGCGCAGATAGGCGATGCAGTCGGCTGCCCACTCCACGTGGTCCTCGATCGCCAGTGGCATGTTGTAGAGCACCGACGGACTCTGCGGCCCGGTGATCACGAACAGGTTCGGAAAGCCCTGCACGGCAAGGCCCAGGTACGTGCGCGGGCCGTCCGCCCATTTGTCGTTCAGGCGCAGGCCGCCGCGGCCGCGCACGTTCATGCGCAGCAGCGGGCCGGTCGAGGCGTCAAAGCCGGTCGCCAACACGATGCTGTCGAATTCATAGTCGCGCTCGCGGGTGCGGATGCCCTGCGGCGTGATGGCCTCGATCGGCGTGCGGTGCAGGTCGACCAGGCTCACGTTGTCGCGGTTGTAGGTCTCGTAATAGTCCACTTCCAGCGGCGGGCGCTTGGTGCCGTAGGGATGGTCCTTGGGGCACAGCAGCTCGGCCACGGCCGGGTCCTTCACCCGCGCGCGGATTTTCTCGTGCACGAACTCGGCCGCCGTGCGGTTGGCCTCCAGGTCCAATAGCAGGTCGGCGAAGCTGTCGAAGAACAGCCGGAAACCGCCCTCGGCATAGCAGCGCTCGTAGACCTGCCGGCGTTCCTCGGCCGACACAGCCAGCGCGGAAGGCTGGATCTGGTCGAACGGAATGCCCCCGAAAGACTGCCGCGCCTGCCGCCGCAGGGCTGCGTAGCGGCTCTTGATGCTGCGTTCGTAGTCGGAGGTCATCGGACTGTTGCGGCTGGGGCTGGCGAAATTGGGCGTGCGCTGGAACACGGTCAGTTGCGCCGCCTGTTTGGCGATTTCCGGGATCGCCTGCACGCCACTGGCGCCGGTGCCGATCACCGCCACGCGCTGGCCGGTGAAATCGACGCCCTCGTGCGGCCAGGTGCCGGTGACATAGACCTGCCCGCGAAAGCTGTCGAAGCCGGGGTACTCCGGCGGCTTGGGCGCCGACAGGGTGCCCAGGGCGGAGATCAGGAACGGCGCCCGCGCCAGCGGCTGGCCGGCCACTTCCAGAATCCACTCGTTGCTTGCCTCGTCGAACCTGGCGCCGCTGATGCGCGTGTCGAAGGTGATGTCCCGGTACAGGCCGAAACGCTCGGCGACGTGTTCGAGATACCGCAGGATCTCCGGCTGGGCGGCGTATTTCTCGCTCCAGTGCCATTCCTGCTGCAGCGCCTCGGAAAACGAGTACGAGTATTGATGGCTCTCGATATCGCAGCGGGCGCCGGGGTAGCGGTTCCAGTACCAGGTGCCGCCCACGCCGCCGCCGGCTTCGTACACTCGCACCCGCAGGCCCATCTGGTCGCGCAGCTTGTGCAGGGCATACAGGCCGGCAAAGCCGGCGCCGACAACCAGAGCGTCGAAGTGTTCGGCCCGGCTGGTTGAGCGTTCATTCGACATGGGAGCGGTCCTGATTCGGTGAGGCGTGCGACTCAGAGTAAGGTCAATGAGCGGCGGCCGAAAAACTGACGTTCGAACTCAAGATCGTCCTGCAGCTGGCGCAGGCGCGCCTCGATAGTAGCCAGCTGGGCATACGCAATCGGTTGCAATTTGCTGGCACGCCGCAGTTGCTCCATCGCCACCTCCAGGCGGCCGTTCTGCACATGATATTCGGCGCGCATCTGGTAGGCCTCCACCTGGTCGCCGCGTTTGTCGGCAGCCTGGGCCAGCAGTTCCAGGATATGTGGCGGCGGCTGAGGTCGGTAGATGAAGTCGCCCAGCAGTGCGCGCGTCGCCGCCGCGTTGCCGGAGCGCAGTTCGGCCTGCCCCAGCAGCGCCAACAATGCCTGATCGGCTGGGAACAGCTTGAGGTCGTTGCGGGCCAGGGCGCTGGCGGTGGCGGGCTTGCTTTCACCGAGCGCGATTTCCACCCGGGCAACTCGATAGGGCAGAAAGTCCGGTGCACCGGCGCTGAGCCCGGCCAGGAGTTGGCTCGCCGCTTGGAACTGCCCCGCGCGTAACAACGCCAGTACTTTGCCGTATCTCCAGGCCTTGGCCGCCATGGGGCCATCGGGCGTGGGGTTTTGCTTGTAATAACGCAGTGACTCGGTAGGTCCGGTACCGGTCAGCACCCGTACCCGCTCGCGCATGTGCAGGTACATACCGCTGTCGGGTACGCGTCGCAGTGGCATTTGCCGGGCCCGATCCCGTGATTCGGCGATCCGGTCCAAAGTGACCGGATGGGTGCGTAGAAACTCGGGCAGCTGTTGGCCTGCGCTGTAGCGTCCCGACTGCTGCATGCGCCCGAAAAAATCCGCCATGGCGCGAGCATCGAACCCAGCCCGGGCCAGGGTCTGAATGCCGATCCGGTCGGCCTCGGATTCATTGTGGCGGGTGAAATCGATCTGGTTCTGGACTGCGCCGGCCTGCACCGCCGTGATCGCCGCGACACCGGCGTCGCCGCCCCCATAGGCGCCCAGGATGATGGCGCCGAGCATGGCCGCGATAGTCGGTACGGTCATGCGTTGCTGGTGCTCGAAGGCACGGGGCAGGTGGCGCTGGGTGACGTGGGCAATTTCGTGGCCCAGCACGGACGCCAGTTCGTCCTCGGTTTCCGTGGTCAGGATCAGGCCGCTGTGGACGCCGATATTGCCACCGGGGCCGGCAAAGGCGTTCAGCGTAGGGTCGACCACCACGAAGAAACTGAAACCGCGGGCTGAATCGCTGCTGTTGCGGCCCAAGCGCTGGCCCAGGCCATCCACGTAACCATTGATAAGCGCATCATCTACCAGCGGCATGGCCGCCCGCACCTGCCGCATGAAGGTGACGCCAATGCGCTGTTCCAGCTGCGCCGACAGCAGGCCGCCGGCGGCGTCACCGATTTCCGGCAAAGCAATCTCCGCCTGTGCCAGGGGCACATATAGGCACAGGACGAGGCAAATCAGGCGACGCAGCATGGGCGGGTGTTACGGGCGTTACAAATGGTACCGGCTAAGACAGTATGCTTTAGCTGGAGTTACGCCACCGCAAGATAAGCCATGACCGAACTTTCCGTTATCGAGGAGCTCGACACCAGCGGTCTACTGTGCCCGCTGCCAGTGCTCAAGGCCCGCCGGGCCCTGAACAGGATGCAAAGCGGCGAGGGTCTGCGGGTGATCGCCACTGACACCAAGGCGCCGGACGACTTCGCCGCGTTCTGCGAGCAGTCCGGCGATGTGCTGCGGGACGTGACGCAGGATGGCGAGCGTTATCTGATCCTGGTGCAAAAGGCTTGAGCGAGGCGGATTCAGCATGCGGGGCTGGCTAGTCGATCAGTGCTCGGCGGCCATAAATGAAAAATACAAGGATCGCCAGGGTCGCGATCCATACTAGGACGCAAGTGACTGTCGCGCGTTGCGCTTGCTGTTTTTCCCACCAGGTGCGGGGATGGATGCCTTTAGCCAGGAAGACCATGTTGCTGGCCAGGTTGACGCACACCAGGTTGACCGCCAACAGCAGCCCCGCTCCACAGGCGAGGGTGATTTCGCCGTGACCCAGCATGAGTCCGAGCGTGACCGCCGGTGGAAGCAGGGCCACAGCCACCATGACCCCGACAAGTACGCTCGACAAGCCGGTTGTGAGGGAGAGTGCCGCGGCAGCGCCTGAGGCAAGCGCCAGGACAATGGAATCCAGTCCTACGTCGGTGCGGGCAAGCAGTTCGGGACCGGGAGTTTCGAATAGCTTGAGCGTGCCGATCGCGATGGACAGGCCCACGACCACCAGGATGCCCACGAAGTTCGTGAGTGCCGACTTGCGCATCAGGGCCGGATCGCCGAGGGCTGTTCCAAGACCGAACGCAATGTTCGGACCCAGCAAGGGCGCGATGACCATGGCGCCGATCACGACGGCCAAGGTGTTCTCGATCAGTCCGATGGCGGCGACGGCTGTCGAAAGCAGCACCAGCACCAGGAAATTCACATCCAGGCGTGCATTTTTTTCGACGCCCTTGTACAGGGCCTCACGGGCTGAGGTCGCCGAGTCTTCCGCTTCCCGCTCTTTTCCCCCGCGCTCGGGCAGCGCCACCTCCACCGGTAGGACCACGATTTGGGCCGTAGACTGTGCGCCGAGCATGGTCTGCAGGGAATCCAGCAGTGGCTGGAGCTTGTCGTCCGGTACGAGCAGTCGCATCGACAACGCGCCGTCCTTGCCGGTCGTGCCAGGACGAAAATCGGGCAGTTTGAGTTGCTCGGCGATCGCCGCTACCGTGTCGGCGCTGCCGGCGGCAGCAACAACCTCAACGTATTTCATATGCGGTCCCAGACCTCGCTAAATCCTGTCGCAAGCTCGGCGTTGCAGGTGCTCCGCACGGGCGAGAACAAACGCCACCGCAGAAATGCTGAGCCACCGCAGATCTCCCAACCGAAAACTGTTTTGCCCAGGATCGCGCAGGTCTGAGAGTATTTGGCACAGCCGCGCCCAGCGTCTTGCGAAATTCCTGGACCGATTCTGCCCTAGGATTTCCTTCAATCGGCCGGGCAGCCTGTGTCCCCGGTCAATCCGCGAGGAAGGTGTCCTGAACCTTGGCCACGCCGTACACGTACTGCAACACCGGCACGTCAACTTTGAGTTCTGCCGCCTTGTCGAGGTAGGGCTTGAGGATCACGTCGACTTCCATCTTGCGACGGCGGTGCAGGTCCTGGTGCATGGAGGTGCGGCCCTCGGTCTCGCCGCTGGCCTGCATGCGTTCCCGAAAGCGCACGCCAAGCTGCATCATCATGTCGACCGCCTTGTCGAGGGGCAGGCTATCGTATTCACGAAACTGGCCCATCGGCGCATAGAAGTTCTGCGGCTGGTAACCCATGGCCTTGTAGACCTTGAGGAAATCGCGCGCCAACGCAATGTAGTTCATCGCCCCCTCGCGGGCTTCGAGCCCATCCGGAAAGGTCAGCGGCAAGCCGAGCGTGCTCACGGACCAGCCCGATGCGGTGCCGATCTGCATCAATTTTTCCCACAGCACCTGGCGAATGTCCTCCATTGCCCGGCTGCCGAAACCGGCTTTCTGGAACGCCGCCGTGACCGCTTCGATGCGTGGTGTGATGCCGCCATCAAGTTCGCCGAAATAAGCCGTGGTGGGCGTCGTCAGCCCAGCCATGGCATGGCCCGGTTCGAGCAGGACGCCGCCTTCGATGGTGGATGCGCCGATGACCTTGTCGTGACCGGCCCATTCACGCAGGCGCTCTTCCTTGCCAATGCCGTTTTGCAGGGAGCAGACCAGGCGTACCCGGTCCTTGATGCTTTCGGCCTCGGCCAGTGCGGTTTCGCTGTCCTTGGCCTTGGTCAGCAGGATCATGCAGTCGAACTCGCCGGTGGCATCGCGCGGGTGCGTGATGCAGGTCAGGTTCTCACGCACCACAAAATCGCCGTAAATGCCGCTGATGTGAAGGCCATTGGCTTTGATGGCGTCCATGTGACGGGCCCGACCGACCAGCGTCACGTCCTCGCCGCAGCGGGCCAACATGCCGCCAATCACTGAACCCAGGCCACCTGCTCCACAAATAATGAAACGCACGTCTGACTCCTCCGATAGTTTCTGGTTTTAGGCCGGCCTTGCACCGGCTGGTCAGTCTACCCTTCCAGCAGCAGTCTGTTCAGCCGTTGTACGAACTGTGCCGGCTCCTCCAGTTGGCCGCCCTCGGCAAGCAGCGCCTGTTCGTAAAGCAGCAGCGCCCAGTCGGCAACGTGTTCGGCGTCAGCTTGCGCTTTCAGGCGCGCGAGCAGGGGGTGGTGCGGGTTGATTTCCAGGACCCGCTTGCTGTCGGGTACGTCCTGGCCGGCGGACTTCAGCAGCCGCTCAAGGTTGCCGGAGATGCCGTCCTTGCTGGCCACCAGGCAGGCCGGTGATTCAGTGAGGCGATCCGACAGGCGCACCGATTCCACTTTGCTTTCCAGGGCGGTTTGCAGGACGCTGAGGGTTGGCTGCCAGTCGGCCTCGGCCACCGCGGGTTGCTCGGCGTCGGCCGGGCCCAGGTCGTCGAGCTTGAGGTCTGCCTGCGCTGCCGATTGCAGGGGCTTGCCATCGAAATTTGGCAGGCTGCTTGCCAGCCATTCGTCAATCCGGTCGCCGAGTAACAGCACTTCCACGCCGCGCGCGCGAAAGACTTCCAGCTGCGGCGAGGCCGCCGCCGCCGCCTGGCTGTCGGCCGTCAGGTAGTAGATGGCCTTCTGGCCCTCTTTCATGCGCGCGACGTAATCGGCGAGCGACACTGTTTGCTCGCTTTCGCGGGTGCTGGCAAAACGCAGCAGCGCCGCGATGCGGTCGCGGTTGGCGTGGTCTTCCACCACGCCTTCCTTGAGCACCCGGCCGAACAGCCCCCAGAAGCGCGCGTATTTGTCGGCCTCGTCACGGGCCAGCTCCTCCAGCAGGCTCAGCATACGGCGCGTACAACCCGACCGGATGGCGTCCACTACTTTGTTGTTTTGCAGAATCTCACGCGAAACATTCAGCGGCAGGTCGTCGGAGTCGATCACCCCGCGCGCGAAGCGCAGATACGCCGGCAGCAACTGAGCGGCGTCATCCATGATGAACACGCGCTTCACGTACAGCTTGACGCCGTGGCGGCGCTCTCGGTCCCACAGGTCGAACGGTGCCTGGGCCGGGACGAACAGCAGTGCGGTGTAGTCATGGCCTCCCTCGATGCGGCTGTGCAGCAGCGCCAGCGGGGGCTGCGCGTCGTACGCGAGCTGCTTGTAGAAACTGTCGTACTGCTCCTGGCTGATCTCGGTCTTGGGTTTCGCCCACAGCGCGGTGGCCTGGTTGACAGTGTCCCAGGCGGGCGGCTGCTCGCTGTCTGCATCGCTGTCGCTGTCGGTATCGTTTTCAGCGCCGTCTTCGGCCGGCGCGGCGGCGGGCATGCACACCGGAAACGTTATGTGGTCGGAGTAGGTGCGAATGATGGACTTGAGCCGGTAGTCGTCGCTGAACTCCTGCGCGTCGTCGCGCAGGTGCAGCACAATTTCGGTGCCGCGCGGCGCGCTGGTCGGTTCGAGCGTGTAGTCGCCCTCGCCAGCGGATTGCCAGCGCACGCCCTCGGTTTCGGCCAGATCAGCGCGGCGGGTGGTCAGCGTGACCTGGTCGGCAACGATAAAGGCCGAGTAGAAACCCACCCCGAACTGGCCAATGAGATTGGCGTCCTTGGCCTGCCCACTTTCGAGCGCCTGCAGGAATTCGCTGGTGCCGGAGTGAGCAATGGTGCCGATGTTGGCGATCACCTCGTCGCGGCTCATGCCAAGGCCGTTATCGCGCACCGTGACCGTGTGGGCGATAGGGTCGCACGCTACCTCAATGCGCAGCTCGCCGCCGCCGTCCATCAGACTGGCGTTGCTGTAGCCCTCGAAACGCAGCTTGTCGAGTGCATCCGAGGCGTTCGAGATCAGCTCGCGCAGAAAAATCTCGCGGTTGCTGTACAGGGAATGGATCATCAGCTTGAGCAGCTGCCGGGTTTCGGTGGCGAAGCTGAGGGTTTCGGGTTGGGTCATGGTGGCCTCGTGCGGTGGCAGGGGCGGGGAGATTCCGACAGGCAGCCATATGGGGGGAGCGGGCCCGAATGCAAGGTCGCTCGCCCGACCTGCGGGTCGGAATTTGGTCGAGCATGAGCGCGCAGCAGGCGCAGCAGGCGCAGCCGGACAGCCCCGACCACGTTGCGCGGGGTTGCAAGCCTGCCGGTTCGCCTGGCGCCCGTCGGACGTCGACCACACTGGTGTTGGCTATCCGCTGTCGGGCGGCACCACCACCGAAACGCGCCCCGAAAGAGAGTCGGGAGGATCTCTCCGGCCCCGTGAGCAGCGCTATTCCGTCGGCGGCGCTTCAGCCGTTGTAACGGCGCAGCACCAGGGTGGCGTTGGTGCCACCAAAGCCGAAGCTGTTTGACATGATGGTGTCCAGGCGCGCGCCATCGCGGCGCTCGCGCACCAGCGGCAGGCCGTCGGCGGCGGGATCAAGCCGTTCGATATGCGCCGACGGGCAGATGAAGCCGTCCCGCATCATCAGCAGGCAGTAGATCGCCTCATGGACGCCGGCGGCGCCCAGCGAGTGACCGGTGAGGGACTTGGTGGAGCTGAACGGCGGCATCTGCGCGCCGAAGACCTCACGTACCGCTTCCAGCTCGCGTGCGTCACCAACCGGCGTGCTGGTGCCATGGGTGTTCAGGTAGTCGATGTCCGGCAATGGAATGTCGCCCAAGGCCTGGCCCATGCAGCGTACCGCTCCCTCGCCGGACGGCTGCACCATGTCGAAGCCGTCCGAGGTGGCGCCGTAGCCCACCAGTTCGCCATAAATCTTGGCGCCGCGGGCCAGCGCATGATCAAGTGCTTCCACCACCACGATGCCGCCGCCACCGGAAATCACGAAGCCGTCCCGATCAGCATCGTAGGCACGTGAGGCCACCGCAGGGCGGTCGTTATAAGCCGATGACAGGGCGCCCATGCCGTCGAACAATACCGATTCGGTCCAGTGCAGTTCCTCGCCACCGCCAGCGAACATCACATCCTGCTTGCCGGCCTGGATCAGTTCTGCCGCATTACCGATGCAATGGGCCGAGGTGGCGCAGGCCGACGAGATGGAATAGCCAACGCCCTTGATCTTGAATGCGGTGCCCAGGCAGGCGGCAACCGTGCTCGACATGGTGCGCGGCACCATGTAGGGCCCGACCCGGCGGGCGCCTTTCTCGCGCAGGGTATCGGCCGCGAGCACCGTGTTCGCCGTGGAAGCGCCGCCGGAACCGGCCACCAGGCCGGTACGCGGGTGTGAAGTCTCGGCCTCGGTGAGGCCGGAGTCGGCGATTGCCTCGGCCATGGCGATGTGCGAATACGCCGCGGCGTTGCCCATGAAGCGCAGCAACTTGCGGTCGATGTGCTCTTCCGGAGCGATGCGCAGTGGGCCATACACATGGCTGCGAAACCCCAACTCCTGATATTCCTCGCTGAACTCGATGCCGGATCGGGCCTGATGCAGGGAGTCGGCGACCTGCGCCTGATTGGTGCCGATGCTGGATACGATGCCCAGCCCGGTAATGACGACGCGTCTCACGGTGTGCTCTCAAGATGGTTGGTGAACAGGCCCACACGCAGGCCAATGGCGGAATAGATGGTATTGCCATCCACGTCCATGGTGGCGTCGGCAATGCCCATGAACAGCTTGCGCTGGATGACACGCTTCATGTGGATGTTATAGGTCACCCGGCGGGCGGTCGGCTTCACCTCGCCGCCGAATTTGACTTCGTCGGCCCCCAGTGCCCGGCCGTGGCCAGGGCCGCCGATCCAACCCAGATAGAAACCGACCAGTTGCCACATGGCATCCAGGCCCAGGCAACCGGGCATCACAGGATCGCCCGCAAAGTGGCAACCGAAGAACCACAGGTCCGGGCGCACATCGAGCTCGGCGCGGATCTCGCCGCGACCGAACTGGCCACCGTGGTCGGCGATGTGCACGATACGGTCGAACATCAGCATGGGCGGCAGTGGCAGCTGCGCATTGCCGGGGCCGAACAATTCGCCGCGCGCGCAGCGCAGGAGGTCGTCATAACTGAAGGATGCGGTGCGTCGCTCGACGGCGGACATTTCGGTCACAGTGGATTCCATGATTAAGGTGATGGAACAGAGCGCACGACCACGCAGCAGCACGACACAAACGCCCGATTATACGCATCCGGCTCGTTCGGTCCGCAGCCGAGTCAGTGAATCCCGCAGCGATTTGTGGTCCCAACGGTGTCCTGCCCTCAGCTGCGTGGTTTCATCACAAGCCCAGTTCGTCCCATAGCGCATCCACACGGGTTTTGACCCCGCCATCCATGGCGATGGGTCGACCCCATTGCCGAGCGGTTTCGCCGGGCCACTTGTTGGTGGCGTCGATCCCCATCTTCGAGCCCAGGCCGGGCTGTGGCGAAGCGAAATCGAGGGTGTCGATCGGCGTGCGCTCGGCCAGCAGGATATCGCGCGCCGGATCGACGCGGGTGCTGATGGCCCACACCACGTCCTGCCAGTTGCGCACGTCGATGTCGTCATCCACCACCACAATGAACTTGGTGTACAGGAACTGGCGCAGATACGACCAGATGCCAAACATCACCCGCGACGCATGCCCCGGATACTGCTTGCGAATGGACACCAGCGCGACCCGGTACGAACAGCCTTCCGGCGGCAGGTAAAAATCCACCACCTCCGGGAACTGGCGGCGCAGCAGCGGCACGAACAGCTCGTTCAGCGCCGCCCCGAGCATGGCCGGCTCGTCAGGCGGCCGGCCGGTATAGGTGCTGTGGTAGATGGCGTCACGGCGCTGGCTCAGGCGCTGCACCGTCAGCACCGGGTAGCGTTCGGTCTCGTTGTAGTAGCCGGTATGGTCACCGAACGGCCCCTCGTCGGCCTCATCGCCGGGGGTGATGACCCCTTCCAATACGATTTCCGCCCGCGCCGGGACCTCAAGACCACCGTCCGAACAGGCCACCAGTTCCGTGCGTTGGCCGCGCAACAGGCCGGCGAACTGGTACTCGGACAGGCCGTCGGGGATTGGCATCACGGCGGCGAGCACGGTGGCGGGGTCGGCGCCAACCACCACTGCCACCGGGAATGGCTCGCCCGGACGCGCCGCCTGCCAGGCCTGGTAGTCGAGCGCGCCGCCACGCTGCGCCAGCCAGCGCATGATCAGCCGGTTGCGGCCAAGCACCTGCTGCCGGTAGATGCCGATGTTCTGGCGCCCGCCGTGCGGGCCGCGGGTGACCACCAGACCCCAGCTGAGCAAAGGCCCGGCGTCGTCCGGCCAGCAGGTCTGGATCGGCAGCGTGGACAGATCCACCGCATCGCCTTCCAAAACCACGTCCCGACATGGCCCGCTGGCGACGCGCCGCGGGCGCATGGCCAGCGCCTGTTTGTAGATTGGCAGCTGCCGCCAGGCCTCGCGCAGGCCATTGGGCGGCTGCGGCTCGCGCAACATGGCCAGTTGCTCGCCCAGCTCGCGCAGATCGGCCGGAGTCTCGCGTCCCAGGCCCAGCGCCACGCGGCGCACGCTGCCAAACAGATTGGCCAGCAGTGGCATGGTGTGGCCGCTGGGGCGCTCGAACAGCAGTGCCGGTCCGCCGGCCCGCAGCACCCGGTCGCAGATCTCCGTGACCTCCAGCCGCGGATCGACCGGCACGCTGATGCGTTTGAGTTCGCCCAGCGCCTCCAGGCGGGCGATGAACTCGCGCAGGTCCGCGCTCACGGTTGCATCCAGTAATGGGTGGCGATGCCGGCGAATACGGCCGCACCGAACCAGTTGTTGGCCAGAAAGGCCTTGAAGCAGGCCGCCGGCTCGCGCCGCCGGGCGAGGTACTGGTGGTGAACCGCGGTCAGCGCGGCGATTCCCAGTCCACCGAAAAACCATGGCCCGAGGTAGGCATTCCAGCCGACCAGGGCCAGCGTGGCGAGGGCGCTGGCCTGGAGCACGCCAACAATGAGCCGGTCGTCCTCGCCGAACAGGATGGCGGTCGATTTGATGCCGACGCGGATGTCGTCATCGCGGTCGGCCATGGCATAGAAGGTGTCGTAGGCGACGGTCCAGAACACGTTGGCGATCAGCAATAGCCAGCCGATGGGGGGCACCTTGTCCTGTACGGCGGCAAACGCCATCGGGATGCCCCAGCCAAAGGCCAGGCCCAGGTAAATCTGTGGCAGGTGCGTGAGGCGTTTGCCGAGCGGATAGGTCACGGCCAGCAGGGCACCGATTACCGCCAGTTCCTGCGTGCGCCGGTTCAGCGTGAGTACCAGCGCCAGGGACACCATCAGGAGCAGCACACACACCACCAGCGCCTCGACTGGCCGAATGGCGCCGCGCGCCAGCGGCCGGTTGCGGGTACGTTCCACATGCCGGTCGAAATCGCTATCCAGATAATCGTTGATGGCGCAGCCGGCCGAGCGCATGGTTACCACGCCAGCCGTGAACACGACCAGAATCTTCAGGTCCGGCAGGCCGCCGCTGGTCAGCCACAGTGCCCACCAGGTCGGCCACAACAGCAGCAGTACGCCGATCGGTCGATGCAGGCGCATCAGTTCCAGATAGGCGGCAAGGCGCGCTGTCGCGGTCATGGTGCTGGGCGTGGATGCCGCGCGGCGGCGGTCAGCAGCTGTCGGGTGGGCATGAGCTCACACTTCACCGTAGTCAAGGCCGCGCCCGAGCCAGCGATCGATCAGACGCGGCACCATCGCGGGGGCCTCGCGCTCCAGCAAGCCGGCCAGGTGTGGCAGCCGCGGCAACAGGCTTCGGTCGCGCTCCAGGTCAGCAACGCGCAGGTTTACGGCGCCGGTCTGGCGGGTGCCGAGTAACTCCCCCGGACCACGCAGGTCAAGATCGCGGCGGGCAATTTCAAAGCCGTCATTGGTTTCGCGCATGGCGGCCAGGCGTGCGCGCGCCTCGCCCGACAGCGGCGGCTGGTAGAGCAGCACGCAGCGGCTGTCGGCGCTGCCGCGCCCGACCCGGCCGCGCAGCTGGTGCAACTGGGCCAGACCCAGGCGCTCGGCATGGTCGATCACCATCAGCGTGGCGTTGGGCACATCGACGCCAACTTCGATCACCGTGGTGGCGACCAGTAGCTGTAATTCGTTGCTCAGGAAGGCCGCCATCACGGTTTCTTTCTCGCGGCTTTTCATGCGCCCGTGCAGCAGGCCGACGCGCAGCTGGGGCAGCGTGGCGGCCAGTTCCTCGGCGGTGGCGCTGGCCGCGGACAGGGCGAGCGCCTCCGACTCGTCAATCAGCGGACACACCCAGTACGCCTGCTGGCCCTGCGCGCAGGTGGTGGCGATGGCGGTGAGCAGCTCGTCCTTGCGTCGGCGCGGTACCGCCAGGGTATGGACGGGCGTGCGTCCGGGCGGCAGTTCGTCGATGGTCGAGGTATCCAGATCAGCGTAAAAGGTCATGGCGAGCGAACGCGGGATCGGCGTCGCCGTCATGATCAGCTGGTGGGGCGCCTGCGCGCCGTCGTCGCCCTTGGCACGCAGCGCCAGGCGCTGGTGCACGCCGAAACGGTGTTGCTCGTCAATGATCACCAGCCCAAGCCTGGCGAATTGCACCTCCTCCTGAAACAGTGCGTGGGTGCCCACCACCAGCGGCGCGCGGCCGGAGGCGATGTCGGCAAGAATGGCGGCCCGGGCGCGCCCGCTGTGGCGGCCGGCCAACCACAGTGGGTCCAGGCCCAGCGGCGGCAGCCAGCGACAGAAATTACGGAAGTGTTGCTCCGCCAGCAGTTCTGTCGGGGCCATGATTGCCGTCTGCCAGCCGGCTTCGGCAGCCTGCAATGCCACCGCCGCGGCGACCAGCGTCTTGCCGCTGCCAACATCGCCCTGTAAGAGCCGCAGCATGGGATGGGGCCTGGCAAGGTCGGCAAGGACCTCGCCGATGACGCGTTTTTGTGCGCCGGTCAAGGCGAAGGGGAGTGCTTCAAGCAGGCGGTCGCGCAGCATACCGCTGGCCCTGATCACCGGCGCGCGACGTGTTTGCCGCTGCTGGCGCCGTCGACGCAGGCTGAGGTGATGCGCCAGCAATTCTTCCAGCGCCAGCCGATGCAAGGCCGACGGGCGTTCGTCGAGCAGCGCATCGGCCGCTGGCTGGTGCAGGCCATGCAGGGCGGTCGCCAGGTCGGAAATCTGTTCGGCCGAGCGTAGCCCCGCAGGCAGTAGCTCCGGCAGGTGCTGATCGCAACGATCCAGCGCCAGACCCACCAGGCGGCGCAAGCTGGCCTGGGTGAGCCCGGCGGTGGTGGGATAAACCGGCGTGAGCGCCGCTGGCGGTAGTGGCTCACTGGCCCCGCTGCGTAGCAATCGGTACTCCGGATGCACCATTTCCAGCCCCATTGGGCCGAGGCGAGCTTCACCGTAGCATTCCAGCCATGCACCGGGCTGAAACTGCTGCGTCTGGCTGGGTCGGAAGTGAAAAAAACGTAAGGTCACGCTGCCGCTGGAGTCCGCGAGGCCGACCAGCAGGGCACGCCGACGGCGCTGTGTGAGTTCCGCGGCCTCGACCCGGCCCCGCACCAGGGCGTGCTGGCCATCGCGCAAACTGGCTATCGATGACAACTGGCTGCGGTCTTCGTAGCGCAGCGGCAAATGCAGTAGCAGATCCGCCGGTTGTTCGATTCCGAGCAGCGCCAGGCGCTGCCACATCGCAGGTCCTACCCCGGGCAGAGCCGCCGCGGCGCGCGTGACAACAGCTTGGCCAGCCATGGCGGTGCCCGGTGCGAAGCGGAGCGGCTCAGGTCAGGACGAGGATCGCGTCCGCTTCGACACCCGCGCCGCGCGGCAGGGCCGCCACACCCAGGGTGGCGCGCGCCGGATACGGCGGCTCGAAATAGCGTGCCATGACGGCGTTCACGGTCGCGAAATGGGTCAGGTCGGTCAGGTAGATGGTGAGTTTGACCGCCTGCGCCAGGCTGCCCCCGGCGGCCTCCGCCACTGCCTTGAGGTTGTCGAACACGCGCACGGCCTGTGTTTCGATGTCGCCGATCACCAACTCCCCACTGCTGGGGTCCAGCGGAATCTGTCCCGACAGGTACACCGTGTTGCCGGCGCGGATGGCTTGCGAGTACGGGCCGATCGCGGCCGGGGCAAGGTCGCTGGCGATAGCTTGCAGGGACATGTTCAGCCTCTTTTTCGGATGATGCGGCGTACCGACTTGATGGTCCGCAGGCGTTTCATGATGCGCGCCAGGTGCACCCGGTCGCGCACCTCCAGGGTGAAGGTGGCCACCGCGTGGATGCCGTCGCGGTTGGCAATCTGGACACTTGCGATATTGCAGTCCATATCGGAGATGGTGGCCGCCAGTGTGGCCAATTGTCCACGTTGGTCCTCGATCTCGACCCGGATGTCCACGGGGAAACGGCTGTCGCTGGCCGGTTGCCATTCAACGTCAAGCCATTTGTCTGGCTGTTTGGCGAAGTCCTTGGCGCTGGGGCAGTCGTCGACGTGGATCACCACGCCGCGCCCAACGCTCACATAACCGCGTACCGGATCGCCCGGAATCGGCCGGCAGCACTTGCCATAACTCACCACCAGACCCTCGGTACCCTTGATGGCCAGTGGTGTGTGGCGGGCGTCCTTGCCGACCAGCCAGCGTGGCGCAACCCGTGCCAGTGCTCGCCGCAACCCCGAGCGCGGGCGTCGTTCAGTTGCCGGTGGCGTGCCGCTGACCAGATGCGTCGCAACCACGACTGCCAGGCGCTTGCCGAGCCCGACCTCCTCCAGCAGGTCGTCCATCGCCTTGGCGCTGAATTCCCGCAGCAAGCCGGCGACGTTTTGCTCCGGCACCTGCGCCATCGGCGTGCCAAGGCGGGAGAGTTCGAGCTCCAGCAGCCGTCTGCCGAGCGCTATCGCCTGCGCGTGGTCGACATGTTTCAAGAAATGCCGGATGGCCGCCCGCGCCTTGCCGGTGACGACAAAACTCAACCAGCTCGGATGGGGAGTGGTGGTGCGGGCGGTGATGATTTCCACCGTGGCGCCGCTCTCCAGCACGGTACTGAGCGGCACCAGGCGGCGGTTGACGCGCGCCGCCACGCAGCGATTTCCGATATCCGAGTGCACGGCGTAGGCAAAGTCGACCGCCGTGGCACCCGTCGGCAGGGCCAGGATCTGGCCCCTGGGCGTGAATACGTAAACCTCGTCGGGAAACAGATCCCACTTGACCGAGTCCAGGAACTCCTGCGGATCGCCGGCATTGCGTTGCAATTCCAGCAGCCCGTGCAGCCATTCCCGTGCCCGCTGCTCGGCGCGACTGCCGCTGCCATCCGGATTCTTGTACCGCCAGTGCGCGGCGACGCCATCGTTGGCGACCAGGTCCATTTCCTCGGTGCGGATCTGAATTTCGGCAGGCACGCCATAAGGTGTGAACAGCGCCGTATGCAGCGATTGGTAACCATTGGTCTTGGGTATGGCGATGTAGTCCTTGAACCGCTGCGGCACCGGCTTGAAAGTGTTGTGCACCACGCCAAGGGCCCGGTAGCACGCGTCCACGGTGTCCATCACCACGCGCAGCGCATACACGTCGTAGACCTCGCTCAGGGACAGGTGATCCTCGCGCATCTTCTGGTAAACGCTGTACAGATGCTTCTCGCGGCTGACCAGCCGATACTGGAGTCCAGCCTCGTCAAGGCGATGCCGTAATGTGGTTTCGATCTTGCCCACCAGATCGTGCCGATTGCCCCGGGCGCGACGCAGGGCCTCGTCAAGGACCCGGTAGCGCAGCGGGTACAGCGCCGCAAAGCCGAGGTCTTCCAACTCCTTGCACAGCGTGTGCATGCCGAAGCGGGCCGCGATCGGTGCGTAGATATCAAGTGTTTCGCGCGCGATACGTCGGCGCTTGTCGGCGCTCAGGTGGCGCAGCGTGCGCATGTTGTGCAGGCGGTCCGCCAGCTTGATCAGCATGACCCGCAAGTCGCCGGCCACCGCCAGCATCATTTTTCGGAAATTGGCCGCCTGTGCCTGTTCGCGGGTTTCGAAGCGGATCTGCGTCAGCTTGGTCACGGCGTCGACCAGGGCCGCGACTTCCTCGCCGAACTGCTCTGACACCTCGGCGCTGGTGGCGGTGGTGTCCTCGATTACATCGTGCAGCAAGGCCGCGCACATGGTCGCGGCATCCACGTGCAGGTCGGCCAGGATGGTGGCGACTGCCAGAGGGTGGGCAATATAAGGTTCGCCGGTCTGGCGCTGTTGGCCGGAGTGGGCGCGTTCGCCGTAGGCATAGGCGCGGCGTATCGCCGCAATGTCGTCCGGCGTCAGGTAGGCGGCAAGCTGCCGGGCCAGTGTCTCGAAGCCGCCCGTCTGGACCGCTTGCGCGGGTGCGCTCAGGGCGCCTCGCCCGCCTCGGGCACCGGCCCCTCAACGCGGGCTGCCGCATCGACTGCCTGCTCCCAGCCGTTGGCGTCGCGCTCCGCGGCCAACTCCTCGGGCGTCATGAACAGGTGCAATTCT
>NZ_JBFIII010000050.1 GCF_041601295.1 Immundisolibacter sp. | reverse complement strand
GGGTGTTGGAGACTTGAGGGAAGCTGCTCCTAGTACGAGAGGACCGGAGTGGACGTACCGCTGGTGTTCCGGTTGTCACGCCAGTGGCATTGCCGGGTAGCTATGTACGGACGGGATAACCGCTGAAAGCATCTATGCGGGAAGCCTCTCCCAAGATTAGGTCTCCCTGGACCTTTAAGGTCCCTGAAGGGCCCTAGAAGACGACTAGGTTGATAGGCCGGGTGTGGAAGCGCGGTAACGCGTGGAGCTAACCGGTACTAATTGCCCGTGAGGCTTGACCATATAACACCCAACCAAGCTGGACGCGGCGCGTCAAACTCTCTTTCTGAATATCTGGGGCTTGGCCCCAACCAGTTTGCCTGGCGGAGATAGCAAGTGGGAACCACCCGATCCCATTCCGAACTCGGAAGTGAAACCGCTGTGCGCCGATGATAGTGTGGGTTCGCCCATGTGAAAGTAGGTCACTGCCAGGCTTTTATATTTGACCCCCCTTGAGGTATTGCCTCAACGGGGGTTTTTCTTTATCCGACTACCTGTTATGGACAGGCTGGCTGTCCCCTTGCTCTTGGCAGAAGCTTTGAATAAGCGGTAGCCGCCAGACGCATGCCCCCCGGGGGCGCCCACCTAGCTGTCTGTTGCCCGCTAAATGCTGTGCGGATGAGATTAGCGCTTTGAGCTCATGATGTCGGTAACGGTACCCACGAACATTTCCGCTGCCATCCCGACGGTTTCGGATAAGGTGGGATGGGCGTGAATAGTGAGCGCCAGATCCTGGGCGTCAGCGCCCATTTCGATGGCCAGTACGCCCTCGGCAAGCAGGTCGCCGGCGCCCGGGCCGACGATGCCGATGCCCAGCACCCGGCGGCTGGTTTCGTCAAACAGGATTTTGGTCAGACCTTCGTCGCGACCCAGAGTCAGGCTGCGGCCATTGGCCGCCCAGGGGAACACCGCTTTGGCGTAGGCGATGCCGTCTTTCTTGGCCTGCTGTTCAGTCAGGCCGGCCCAGCTGATTTCGGGGTCGGTGAACACCACAGCTGGGATCGCCAGCGGTGCAAACGCGGCCTTGTGACCGGCGATGACTTCCGCGGCTACCTTGCCCTCGTGGGCGGCCTTATGTGCCAGCATCGGTTCGCCGGCTACATCGCCGATTGCGAAAATGTGCCCCGCGCCGGTGCGCCGCTGGCCATCGACCTCAATGAAGCCGCGTTCGGTCACCGTCACGCCCAAGGCCTCCAGGCCCAGATCGGTGCCGTTCGGGCGCCGGCCGACGGCCACCAGGGCGCGGTCGTAGGTCTTGACGTCCTTGCCGTTCGGTCCCTCTAAGCTGACATGCAGGCCATCTTTCCTGGCCTCAATGCCGGTGACTTTGGTCTTCAGGCGAATGTCGGCAAACTCCCCAGCTAACTTTTTGGCCAGTGGCTTGACCAGGTCCGTATCGGCACCTGGCAGCAGGGTATCCATGAACTCGACCACGCTGACCGCGCTGCCCAGCGCCCGGTACACGGTAGCCATTTCAAGGCCGATGTAGCCGCCGCCGATCACCAGTAGCTTGCGCGGAATATCCGTTAGGGCCAATGCGCCGGTGGAGTCCATGACCCGCGGATCGTCCGGGAGGCCGAGGATGCGCACCGGCGTGGAGCCAGTGGCCACGATGGCGTGCTCGAATTCGATGTCGACCGGTCCGTTCGGTGTCTCGACACGCAGGGTATGGGCGGCGGTGAACTTTGCCGCACCATGCACCACCTGCACTTTGCGCTGACGCGCCAAAGCCACCAGGCCGCCTGTGAGCTTGGCAACCACTTTGTTCTTGCCGGTGCGCACGGCGTCCAGATCGATCTTCGGCTTGCCGAAGGCGACGCCCGGCGTGTGGGCAGCCTCGTCGATCACCTTGGCCACATGCAGCAAGGCCTTCGACGGAATGCAACCGACGTTCAGGCACACGCCGCCCAAGCGTTCGTCGCGCTCGACCAGCACCACCTGCAGGCCAAGATCGGCGGCCCGGAAGGCTGCGCTATAGCCGCCGGGGCCAGCACCGAGCACCACCAGTTGGGTGCGGACAGGGGTCGTCATGGATATGCTCCGCAGTGTGTTTGTTTTTAAAGCAGCAGGCAGCGCAGGTCTTCGAGCAGACCGGCCAGGTGGCGGACAAACCGCGCCGCGGAAGCGCCATCGATGACGCGGTGGTCGTAGGACATCGACAGCGGCAGCATCAGGCGGGGCGCGAACTGCTCGCCGTCCCATACCGGCTTCATGCTGGAACGCGACACGCCCAGGATGGCGACTTCCGGCCAGTTCACAATCGGCGTGAAGGCGGTGCCGCCAATTCCGCCCAGGCTGGAGATGGTGAAGCTGCCGCCGCGCATCTCGTCCGATTTGAGCTTGCGCTCGCGCGCCCGGGCGCTCAGGTCGCCCAGTTCCGCCGCCAGATCCAGGATGCCCTTGCAGTCGACGTCGCGGATGACTGGCACAACCAGCCCATTGGGCGTGTCCACGGCCACACCGATGTGGATGTAGTGCTTGACGATCAGCGACTTGCCGTCCGCCGCCAGGCTGGCGTTGAAGTCCGGAAAGGCTTTCAGCGCCCCCGCGCAGGCTTTCAGCAGCAGGGCGACCGGGGTCAGCTTGGCGCCGCGTGCCTCGGCGTCCCTGGCGCGGGCCTTGCGGAAGGCTTCCAGGTCCGTGATGTCGGCCTCGTCGTGCTGCGTGACCTGTGGCACCTGCGGCCAGGAGCGACCGAGGTTCTCGCCGGTCAGTTGGCGAATGCGGCTGAGCGCAACTGTCTCGACCGCGCCCCACTGACTGAAGTCGATTGCCGGCAGCGGCGCCAGACGGTCTCCGGTGGCAGCTCCCGCCGCGCCGCCCTGGAGGGCGAATTTGACGTACGCCTGCACGTCTTCCTGCGTGATGCGGCCCTTGCGCCCGCTGCCGCCAACGTGGGCCAGATCGACGCCCAGCTCGCGGCCAAAGCGCCGTACCGAGGGCGTGGCGTGGGGCGTTTTCCCCGACGATGGCGGTGCGGCCGTTAATGGCCCTGCCGGGGCAACCACCGCCGATGCAGGCGCGGCACCTGCCGGTTCGGCTTCGGGCGCGGATTTCTGTTGTTCCGGGGCAGGGGCTTGCGCGGCCGCCGTTTCGATCATGGCCACCCGATCGCCGGTTTTCAGCTTGTCGCCAACCTTGACCTTAAGTTCCCGTACCGTGCCGGCGAACGGTGCCGGCAGTTCGGTGGCGGCTTTCTCGGTCTCGACCGTGAGCAGGGCGTCGCCTTCGGCCACGTGATCGCCGGGTTTCACCGCCAGTTCGATCACGTCGGCTGCCTTGCCTTCGCCCAGGTCCGGGCAGGTGACCGGCTGCACGCTTGTGCCGGCCGGAGCCGTCGCCGGCGTGGGGGCTGGTGTGGCGGCAGGAGCGGGTGCCTCCGCAGGGGTGGGTGCCGCATTTTCGGCGCTTGCAAGCCCGGCGGTTTTTACAACTTCCAGCACAACGATGACGTCGCCTTCCTTGACCCGGTCGCCGGCCTTCACGCGCACGGCGGTCACCTTGCCGCCGTACTCAGATGGCAGCTCCATGGCTGCCTTGTCGGTTTCCAGCGTGACGATGATGTCGCCCTCGGCGATGGTGTCGCCGGGTTTGACGGACACCTCGGCCACGTCGGCTTCATGCACGTTCTCGGCGAGTCCCGGGACGATGAGGTTCTGTTTCATTTGTTGTTGTGCTCCCTGCGCCTCAGACGGTAGTCGGGTCGGGCTGTTCGGAGTCTATGCCCAGCTTGCCTGCAGCTTCTGTCACGGTCTTGACCGGGATCGTACCCTCGTCGGCCAGGGCCTTGAGTGCGGCGTAGGCGATGTGTTCGCGGCTGATTTCGAAGAACTGGCGCAGCCGGCGGCGGGTATCGCTGCGCCCGAAGCCATCCGTGCCCAGCACCACGTAGCGCCCGCGCACCCACGGCCGGATCTGATCGGCGAAGGCCTGCATATAGTCCGTCGCGGCAATGACCGGACCGTCGGTGCCGTCCAGGCACTGCTCGACGTAGCTCCGGCGCGGCTTGGCCGTCGGGTGCAGACGGTTCCAGCGTTCCACGGACAAGCCGTCGCGGCGCAATTCGTTGAAGCTGGTGGCGCTCCACACGTCGGCCTGCACGCCAAAGTCCCGGGCCAGAATCTCGGCGGCCGCCAGCCCCTCGCGCAGGATGGCGCCGCTGCCTAGCAGCTGCACCCGTGGCGGCGCCTTCTTGGCGCGCGACTTTTTCGCAAATGCCGCCTGCAGGCGATACAGGCCACGAAGGATGCCCTCGGCGGCGCCCTTGGGCATCGGCGGGTGGGCGTAGTTCTCGTTCTCGACCGTGATGTAGTAGTAGACACTCTCGTCGGCTTCGTACATCCGCTGCATGCCGTCCTGAATGATGACAGCCAGCTCGTACATATAGGTCGGATCGTAGGCGATGCAGTTGGGAATGGTCGCCGCCAGCAGATGGCTGTGGCCGTCCTGGTGCTGCAGGCCTTCGCCGGCCAGTGTGGTGCGACCGGCAGTACCGCCGAGCAGGAATCCGCGGCAGCGCATGTCGCCGGCGGCCCAGGCGAAATCGCCAATGCGCTGGAAGCCGAACATCGAATAGAAAATGTAGAAGGGAATCATCGACACGCCGTGCATGGCATACGACGTGCCGGCTGCGATCCAGGAGCAGAACGCACCGGCCTCGTTGATGCCCTCTTCCAGAATCTGGCCCTTCTGGTCCTCGCGGTAGAACATGAAATGACCGGCGTCCTCCGGCTCGTACAGCTGGCCTTCGGGCGCGTAAATGCCCAGCTGGCGGAACAGTCCCTCCATACCGAAGGTACGGGCCTCGTCCGGCACGATCGGCACCAGGTTCTGGCCGATGTTCGGGTCCTTGGTCAGTTGCGTCAGGATGCGCACGAAGGCCATGGTGGTCGAAATTTCGCGCTCGCCGCTGCCTTCAAGGATCTTGTCGAAGGTGTCGAGCCTGGGAATGGTCAGGCGCGGAGCCTGTGCGCGGCGTGCCGGCAGATACCCGCCCAATGCTTTTCGCCGGTCGTGCAGATACTGCATCTCGGGGCTGTCTTCGGCCGGCCTGTAATACGGAATGGTCGCCAGCTGGTCGTCCGGAATCGGCACCCGGAAGCGGTCGCGAAATGCGCGCACCTGCTCGTCGGTCATCTTCTTTTGCTGGTGGGTGATGTTCTGGCCCTCGCCTGCCGTGCCCATGCCGTAGCCCTTGACGGTCTTGAACAGAATCACGGTCGGCTGGCCACGGTGACGCACGGCGGCATCGAAGGCGGCATAGATCTTCAGCGGGTCGTTACCGCCGCGGCGCAGGCGGTAGATGTCGTCGTCCGACAGGTGTTCGACCAGGCGCAGCGTTTCGGGGTATTTGCCAAAGAACCGTTCGCGCGTGTACTTGCCACCGCGCGCCTTGTAGGCCTGATATTCCCCGTCGAGGGCTTCTTCCATGCGCTGGCGAAGAACGCCGCTGGCGTCGCGGCCCAGCAGGTCGTCCCACTCCGAGCCCCAGACCACCTTGATCACGTTCCAGCCGTTGCCGCGGAACTCCCTGTCCAGCTCCTGGATAATCTTGCCGTTGCCGCGCACCGGGCCGTCCAGGCGCTGCAGGTTGCAGTTGACGATGAAGATCAGGTTGTCGAGTTTCTCGCGCCCGGCCACCGACAGGGCACCGCGCGATTCGGGTTCGTCCATCTCGCCGTCGCCCAGGAAAGCGTAGACCTTGCGACTGTCCATCTGGGCCAGGCCCCGGCGGTCCAGGTAGGCCATGAACCGGGCCTGATAGATGGCCATCATCGGTGCCAGCCCCATCGATACGGTGGGCAGGCTCCAGAACTCCGGCATCAGCCATGGGTGCGGATAGGACGACAGGCCACCGCCGTCGGCCAGTTCCTGGCGGAAGTTGTTCAGGTCGCGTTCGGCGAGGCGGCCTTCCAGGAACGCACGGGCATACATGCCCGGTGAGGTGTGGCCCTGGTAGAACACCAGATCGCCGGTGGCGGCGTCGGCCGAGGCGCGAAAAAAATGGTTGAAGCCCACCTCGTAGATGGTGGCCAGGGAGGCATAACTTGCGATATGGCCGCCCAGCTCGGTCGACTCACGGTTGGCGCGGGTAACGATGGCCATGGCATTCCAGCGCAGTGCGGCGCGGATGCGACCCTCGATTTCCAAGTCGCCCGGATAGTCCGGCTGCCGGTCGACAGGAATGGTGTTCAGGTAGGCGGTGTTGAGGCCCTGCGGCAGGCCAAGGCCCAGCTGGCGTGCTTCGTCGAGCAGGGTTTCCACCACGAAACGTGCTCGGTCATCGCCCTCCACCGCCGCCAACGAGCGCAGCGCATCGAGCCAATCGCGCGTCTCCACGGGGTCTATGTCGCGCGCGATGGGGCCACCTGCCTCGGGCAGGCCGCCGTCCGGTTTGTTCATGCAGGATCTCCGCGTATAGGTTGAAACCGGAGCGGGCCGCCAGCCCTGTGTCTGCCGCGGCCCGAACGTCAGTCGGGGGTTGGCCCCGACGGGGGTAAGTTTAGCAGTCTGTCGAAGATGTCCGGCCGACGCCAGTAGGCCGGATAATGACCAGCCATGGAGACCCTGACCCTCACTCGCCCAGACGACTGCCACCTGCACCTGCGTGACGGTCCGGCGCTGGCGGCGGTGCTTGGCGATACCGCGCGCCGGTTCGCGCGCGCCGTGGTGATGCCGAATCTGAGTCCCCCATTGACCACCGTGGGCGCTGCGTTGGCGTATCGGGATCGCATCCTTGAGGCGTTGCCGATGGGTGCGGACTTCAGACCGCTGATGACGCTGTACCTGACCGAAGCCACCTCGGCGCGGGAGCTGACCGCCGCCAAGGCAGCGGGCATCGTCGGCGTCAAGCTGTATCCGGCCGGTGCTACCACCCATTCGGATGCCGGAGTGGGGCGTGTGGAGGCCATCTACCCGGCGCTGGAGACGATGCAGGCGCTGGATCTGCCGCTGCTGGTGCACGGCGAGGTGACCGATCCTGCAGTGGACGTGTTCGACCGCGAGGCGGTGTTCATTGATCGCCATCTGGCGCCGCTGGTGGCGCGTTTCCCGCAGCTGCGGGTAGTGCTGGAACACGTCACCACGCACGAGGGGGTCGATTTCGTGCGTGATGCCCGGCCGGGCGTGGCGGCCAGCATCACTCCGCAGCATCTGTCGATGAATCGCAGCGCGCTGTTCGAGGGCGGCCTGCGTCCTCACCACTACTGTCTGCCGATACTCAAGCGCGAGCGGCACCGTGCTGCGGTGCTGGAAGCGGCGATCTCAGGGGATGCCCGATTTTTTCTCGGCACCGACAGCGCGCCCCACGCGCGTGGCGATAAGCAGAGCGCCTGTGGTTGCGCGGGCATCTACAGTGCGCATGCGGGCATCGAGTTTTACGCGGAGGCCTTTGATCAAGCCGGTGCGCTGGATCGCCTTGAAGCCTTCGCCGCCCACCACGGGGCAGACTTCTACCGTCTGCCGCGCAACGCCGGCACGCTCACCCTGCGCCGTGGCGCAATGGCGGTGCCGGAAAGCCTGCCGTTCGGCGATGACCGGTTGATTCCCCTGCGCGCAGGCGGTGATGTGGCCTGGCAAGTCGCGGACTGAGCCTGGACCAACCCGGAGAAGACCATGCTCGATTCATTGCGTGAGCGTTTCGAGGGCCCGTTGCGCGAGCGGCTGGAGCCTGTCGTGCAATGGCTTGCCGCCCGCCAGATGACTCCCAACCAGGTCACACTGGCGGCGCTCGGGCTCAGCCTGTTGGCGGCATTGTGTATAGGCTCCGGTTGGTTGCGACTGGGCGCACTGGTGCTGATCGTTGCCAGTCTGGGTGACCTGGTGGACGGCATGCTGGCGCGGGCCACCGATCAGTCCAGTCCCTTTGGCGCGTTTTTCGACTCGACGCTGGATCGCCTGTCCGAGGGCGCCGTGCTGGCGGCAGTGGCCTACCAGTTTGCAATCGGTGGCCACCCACTGCTGGTGGCGACGGTGGTGCTTGCGTTGCTGGGGTCGTTGCTGGTGAGTTACACCCGCGCCCGCGCCGAGGCGCTGGGCATCGAATGTACGGTTGGCCTTATGAGTCGCGCCGAGCGCACCGTGCTACTGATCGCCGGTCTGTTGCTCGGCTTGCTGGCACCAGCGGTCGTTCTACTGGCAGTGCTATCGCTCTATACCGTCGGCCAGCGCGTGCAGTGTGTACGGGAAGCGCTCGACGGGCGCGATTGAGAGGGCTCGTGGAGGTCCTGTGTTTGATGGCCTGTGGGTCGCGTTGCCAAGGTCGGTGGCGCGGGCCTACCATTCGTTGGGTCAGCGCTATACCGAAATCCTGAGGAGGAAATAACCATGGGCACCCTGGAGCGTTTCCAAATCGACGGCAGTCATCGCAAATATTCCGAGGCGGACGTGCGCCGCGGCGCGCGCAACATGCTGGTCGACGGCTGTGACATGAAGGCTGGCGACGAAGTATTGATCCTGAACGAGAACGGCATCACCGAGCCAGCGCTGTCGGACGTGATCGAGGACGAGGCCCGCAAACTTGGCGGGCGCGTGCACGTGATGTGGACCGATACTGTCACGGGCCCGGATGACATGCCGCCGTCGGTGGTCAAGGCCTTCGAGTCGCCGGACGTGACTATCTTCAACCACATGATTGCCGGGGTGCTGCGCATGGTGCCGTTCAACGGCCGCGGCATGAAGATGCTCAATTTCCTGCAAACCTGGGACCAGCTCGGTTCGCCCTTCGGGCAGGTGCCGTACAAGGTGTGGCTGGAAGTGCTCAAGAATCTGGGCCCGCGCCTTGGGTCGGCCAAAAGCTGGCGCATCACCTGCCCGCTGGGTAGCGACCTGTCCGGCCTGATCCCGCAGCCGGGACATTCCCCCAAACAGTCCAAGGCCGATGCCAAGGCCACCGGCGACGGCTTCACCCTGCGCACCTTTCCGCTGGGCGTGTGTCAGGTGTTCGACAGCATGCAGGCCAGCGGCCGGCTGGCGGTGCGCTGGCTGACGCCGTCCGGCGTGCACGTGTTTGAACCCAACGGCATCGCCCTGGGCAGCCCGGTAATGATCGAAATCGACCGCGGTCGCATCACCGGCTTCGACGGTGACCCGCAGGCCGTGGCCCAGCTGCGCGCCTATATGGAAAAGTGCGGCCGCGAGATGGCCAAGGAACCCTATATCGTCAATTCCTGGCACGCCGGCATCAACCCGCGCTGTTTGGTCACGGCCGGCCCGGATCAGGGCCTGGACCAGTGGATGTACATGGTTCACGCCAACCCGCGTATCGTGCATTTCCATACCATTGGTCCGGTGCAGCCGGGCGAGATGTCGATTCCGGTGGTCGACCCGACTATCGAATTCGACGGCGAGAAAGTGTGGGACGCCGGCCGCCTGGTGTTTCTGGACCGTCCGGACGTGCAGGACAAGGTGCGCGCCTTCGGCGATCCACAGTTCGCTTTCCATCACGAACTCGAAATTGGCGTCTGAGCGGCCTACCCGTCGCTCGCTAACGAGGCACCCCCATGGCCCGCACGATCTGGTACACCCGTTGCCCGGTGCCGACCGCATCCGGCATTGCCTATCAGCGCAAGCTGTTCGACAGCGAATTCGCGGGTACCGACTGCGAAGTCCGCAACATCAAGGAGCTGGGCCGGGCCAACTCCGACACGCACTTTGCCCACACGCTGGACGATTCGTTTCGCGAGGGCGGCGGCTCGCCGCCGGTGTGGGCGCGCTCACGCGGGGCGGATACGGCCCTGCTGGGCATCAGCTTTGTCGAGGAGACGCTTGGCCTGTTCGTGCGCGCTGACGATCCTATTCACTCGGTGCGCGATCTGGCCGGCAAGCGCCTGGCCCTGCCGGTGTGGCCCAAGCTGATCATGAATTTCTTTCGCTTCGCAGCCAAGAAAGCCTTCGTATCCGGACTGGAACTGCACGGCCTGCACGAGGCCGACGCCGTGTTCACCGACGTGGTCGAAACCGGCGACCACTACCAGTTACTTAACCCCGGCTTCGCCGACAGCGAGGCGCGACAGATACCGTCCTATTACAACTGCCAGATGCGCGCCCTGCTGGATGGCAAGGTGGATGCCTTCTTCGCCAAGGGTGGCGAGATTGCCGCCATGCAGCGCGACTCCGGCGGCGGTATCCGCATGCTGTACAACCTGATCGAGGCCAAGCCTCTGTGGGCGAAGGTCAACAACGCCACTCCGCGTATTCTGACGGTCAGCAACTCGCTGGTGCGCGAACGGCCGGACATGGTGGTTCGCTACGCCCGCACACTGCTGAAGGCCGCCACCTGGGCCGCGCAGCCCGAGAACAAGATCGACGCCACCGCCGCCATGGCGCGCGAGACCGGCGTCACGCCGGCCGACATTGATCTTTACTACACGCCGGATTTGCACCAGAAGCTGAAACCGGAACTGAGCATGCGCGTGATCGAGACCCTGGAGATCATGAAAAGCTTCCTGCATGCACACGGTTTCATTGAGCAGAATTTTTCCACCAAGGATTGGATGGCGTCCGAGTTGCTGCGCGACGCCTACTCGGCCGAAGGCATCGCCTGGCCGGATTGAGTCTTCCTTCCGTCATCAGGATTTGTTTATGACTAGCCCGCTCGATCCCAAAGCCTTGCGCCAGGTGTTTGGCCAGTTCTGCACTGGGGTTACCGTGGTGTGCGCGGCCGACGCCCAGGGTCGCCGCTACGGCATTACCGTCAACTCGTTCAGCTCCGTGTCGCTGGATCCGCCGCTGGCCTTGTTCAGCCTGATGCACGACGCCGATACCCTGAAGATCATCGAGGCTGCCGGCGCCTTCAGCATCAATATCCTGGCCGAGGACCAGCAGGACATCTCAAACCGCCTGGCCAAGAAAGGCGGGCCCGAAAAGATGGAAGGCATCGCGACGCATGCCGGGGTCACTGGCGCGCCCGTTCTGGATAACGTGCTTGGCCATATGGATTGCACGCTGTACCGGCGCTATGACGGCGGTGACCATGTCATTCTGGTCGGCGAAATCAAGCAGGCGGCCATCGGCGAGGAGCGTTCGCCACTGCTGTATTTCCGAAGCGCGTACAAGACCGTGGCGGCTTGAGATCAGCCCGCACCCACTACTACCGGAGGGGAACGCATGAGCAAAGTGACCGTTAACGAGAGCGTCGTCGTCGAGGCCACGCCCGACAAGGCATGGGCGCTGGTCGGCGACTTCGCCGGTCTGGTCGCGTGGTTCCCGGCAGTCGCCACCAGCGTGGTGGAAGGTAGCGGTGTGGGCGCTATCAGGCACCTGTCCATGCCGGACGGCAATCAGCTCACGGAGCGTCAGGAAACCCGTGACGAGGCTGGGCGCAGCTATGAGTACGTCGTCATAGCCGGCGCCCTGCCATGCACCGACTACCGCTCGCAGCTGTCGGTCAGTCCGTCTGGTCGCGGCTCCAGGATCAGCTGGCGCGCACAGTTTCTGCCAATACCGGACGCGCCGGTGGACGCCGTTGCCTTCATCAGCAGCGTATACCGCGGCGGCCTGGACAGCGCCAAAAAGCTGCTTGACGGCGATTGAAATAAGGCTTTTGTCCGGGTAACGCCGGGCCGGCGCGTATTGGCCCTATCGGGGCGCCAGCCTGTACGCGGCGCGCGGAACGGAGGTGGCGATGACCGATCTGAATGTAAACGGCACCGTGCATCGGGTCGAGGCGGAACCGGACAAACCCCTGCTGTGGGTGTTGCGCGAGGATCTGGGCCTCACCGGCAGCAAATTCGGTTGCGGGGTTGGGCAATGCCTGGCCTGCACGGTGCATCTGGATGGCGAGCCTGCGGCCGCCTGCCTGACGCCGCTGGCGGCCGTGGCCGGCCGCCGAGTCACCACTATCGAAGGTCTGCCTGCGGCCGCCAGCCATCCGGTGCAGCGCGCCTGGGTGGAGATGAATGTGGTGCAGTGCGGCTACTGCCAGTCGGGCCAGATCTTGGCGGCGGTCGCGCTGCTGGCCGCTAACCGCGAACCGGCTGACGCCGACATCGACCGCGCCATGCGCGGCAACCTGTGTCGTTGCGGCACCTATCAGCGCATTCGCGGCGCGGTGCGGCGGGCCGCGGCGCTCGCTCGTGGGGAAGTCTGAGATGGCTGCCGTGATCAGCCGTCGTCAGGTGCTCACCGGCGGCGCGGGCCTGGCAGCGGGTCTGTGGGTGGCGGTGCGGCTGCCAGGGGTCAATGCGGCGCCGCGACAGACGCCATTCGTGCCTAATGCCTTCATCCATGTTGCAGTGGATGACGCCGTTACCCTGACCTTGCACAAATCCGAGATGGGCCAGGGTGCGCATACCGGCCTTGCCGCCATCCTGGCCGACGAACTGGACGTGGACCTGGCACGAGTCAGTCTGTTGATGGCCGACGAGGATCCGGCGTTTTATCCTGACGGTGGCCAGATGGGCACCGGCGGGAGTACCAGCATCCGCTTCTCCTGGGATGCGTTGGCCGCCGCCGCCGCCAGTGCCCGCGCGCTGCTGGTCGCCGCGGCAGCCCGCACCTGGCAGGTGGAGCCCGATGCCTGTCGTACGGATGCCGGGCGCGTGCTCGGGCCGGACCGTCAGGCCCTGTCTTATGGCGAGCTGGCTACTTTGGCGCAGAGCATGCCGCTACCCGCCAAGCCGCCGCGCCGCGCGCCCGGCGACTATCGCTACATCGGCAAGCCGACGCCGCGTGTGGACAATTTTTCCAAGGTCACCGGTCAGGCACGTTTTGGTATCGACGTGATGCTGCCTGGCCTGTTGACGGCGGTGGTGCTGCGCCCCCCGCAGTTTGGCAGCGCGCTTGAGCGTTTCGACGCCAGCGCGGCCTTGAAGCTGCCGGGGGTACACAAAATCGTCGCCATCGATTCGGGTGTCGGTGTGGTGGCCGACGGCTACTGGCAGGCGCGGCGGGCCGCCCAGGCGGTCAAGGTGACCTGGCGGCCCGGGCTGCCAGTGGACGATGTGCTTATCGGTACTCTGCTCGATGCCGCGGTCGAGACGCCAGGCAGTCCAGCCCGCAGTGATGGCGATGCGCTGGAGGTGTTGGCCAGCAGCGGGCCAACGCTGACGGCGACGTATCGGGTGCCTTACCTCGCCCACGCCTGTCTTGAGCCGATGAATGCCACAGCGGATGTCCGGGACGGGCGCTGCGAAATCTGGGCACCGACACAGGGCCAGACCCGCGCCCGCGGTGCAGCGGCGGCCTTGCTGGGGCTGGCTCCGGAACAGGTGACGGTACACACCACCTACCTGGGTGGCGGTTTCGGGCGGCGCTTCGAAACCGATTTTGTGCTGGACGCGGTGGCCTTGTCGCGCGCCGTGGCGGCGCCGGTCAAGGTGATCTGGTCGCGCGAGGATGACTTGCAGCACGACTTCTATCGTCCGGCTGCGGTACACCGACTGCAAGCGGCGCTGGAGGGCATCACCCCGGTTGCCTGGTGGCAGCGCATCGCGAGTCCTTCGATCCAGAGCCGGCTGGCGCCCGACACCATCACAGCGGGCGTGGATCGCACCGTGGTGGAGGGCGCGCGCGAGCTGCCCTACGCCATCCCGAATGTGGCGGTGGAGTGTGCGCTGGTCGACCTGGGCGTGCCGGTAGGCTACTGGCGTTCGGTGGGAAGCTCCGGCAACGCATTTGTTGCCGAGTCGTTCATCGACGAGCTGGCGCATGCCGCCCGCAGCAACCCGCTGGAGTTTCGAAAGCGTTTGCTAACCGGCCAGCCGCGGCACCTGAAGGTGCTGCAACTGGCGGCGGCTCGCGCTGGCTGGGAGCAGCCGCTGGCAACCGGACACGGTCGCGACATTGCCGTGCACATGAGCTACGGAAGCTATGTGGCGCAAGTCGTGCAGGTCAGCGTGACCGAGGGCACGCTGCGCGTGGAGCGGGTGGTGTGTGTCATTGACTGCGGCCGTCACGTTAACCCGGACCAGGTGGCGGCCCAGATGGAGGGCGGCATCGTGTTTGGCCTCACCGCGGCGCTGTATGGCGAGGTGCCCATCAGCGAGGGCTCAGCCCGGCTCGGAAATTTCGACAGCTATCCGCTGCTGCGCATGGACCAGATGCCGCGCATCGAGGTGCACATCGTGCCCAGTGACGAGCCGCCTGGAGGGGTTGGAGAACCCGGTGTGCCGCCGTTGGCTCCGGCGCTCGCCAACGCCATCTTTGCAGCTACCGGTCAGCGTCTGCGTCGGTTGCCGTTGCGTCTTAGCGCCTGAGTCGCTTATTCACACGCCTGGGTCGAGCCGCAGCAGTGCCGGCACAGTGCCGTCCGGCTGATGCTCGAAGCGCAGGCGCGCCATTCCTGCGTAACCCAGGCGCAGCCGCCAGCTATGGCTCAGCGGCATGCCAAGCACCGCCCGCAAGAGCATGGCATGTGTGCCGCCGTGGCCAATCAGCAGTACGCGTTGACCCCGCGCCCGTTCGACCACCCGGTGCCAGGCACCCTCCACCCGCGCACAAAAATCGGCAATCGGTTCGCCGTCGGGCGGCGGATATGCCACCGGGTCTCGCCAGAAACGCGTCAGCGCGATGCCGTACTCGGCCCGAACCTGTGCCGCGGTCAGGCCTTCCCAGCGGCCGAAGCTGATTTCTCGAAAATCCGCTTCCACCTCTGCTGCCAACCCCTGACGCTGCGCCAGCACCTGGGCGAACTCGCGGCAGCGGCGCAGTGGCGAGGTGACGATGCAGTCCCACGCGCCGTCCCCGGTGGCCGCTTCAAGCTGCGTCCAGCCAGCGGCGCTCAGGGGGTCGTCCAGCGTGCCGCGAAAGCGTTGCCCACCCTGCGGTTCGCCATGGCGCAGCAGGTCCACCAGGGTGACCGGCACATCCATCACGGCGTTGCCAGTGTGCCGCGGTAGCGGGCCCAGTCGAAGTAGGGTCCGGGGTCGCTCTTGCGGCCGGGGGCGATTTCGCTGTGGCCGACGATGTGTTCAGCATGCAGCTGGGGACAGGCCGTTCTCAGCGCCCTGGTCAGCGCCACCAGTGTCGCGTACTGGGCGGGCATGAACGGGTTCTGATCGCTGCCTTCCAGTTCGATGCCGACAGAAAAATCATTGCAGCGTTGGCGTTGGCCGAAACGTGACACGCCGGCATGCCAGGCGCGCCGCGACAGCGGCACGAACTGCACGACCTGGCCGTCCCGGCGGATAAAAAAATGCGTCGACACGCGCAGGCCGGACAGCTCGGCGTACTCGGGCCGCAGGCTGCAATCGAGTGTGCCAAGGAACAAGGCCGTCACGTCGTCGCCGCCGTACTTCCCGGGCGGCAGGCTGATGGCGTGGATAACCAGCAGCTCAATCGCCATGTCGGGCGGGCGACAGTCGCAATGCGGCGAGGGTAGCCAGTGCGCGCCCACAGCCAGCCCGCTGTCCGCATCAATGCGAAAATCTTCGCTGGTCAGGGTCACGGCGGACGCTCCTGGCGGCGCGGTTACACGGTCGATACGCGTATTTTCGGGTCAAAAGCGTATCAACGCCAAAGTCATGGGACGGCCTCGGCTAAACTTGCCCGACGCGCCCATCGCCGTCACCGACGCCCGCCCATGTCACTGTCCCCCGGCCTTCTGTATGTTGTTTGTGGTCCGTCCGGGGTTGGCAAGACCAGTCTCGTGCAGGCGCTGGTGCTGCGCCGCCCGGGTCTGGCCCTGTCGGTGTCGTACACCACGCGTCCGCCACGTGATGGCGAGCAGCAGGGCGTGAGCTATCACTTTGTGAGCGACAGCCGGTTCAACGCCATGTGCGCCGCCGGCGAGTTTCTGGAATATGCGCAGGTGTTTGATCACCAGTACGGCACCTCGGCCACAGCGGTCGAACAGATGCTCGCAGCCGGTCGCGACGTGGTGCTGGAGATCGACTGGCAGGGTGCCCAGCAGGCACGCGCGAGGCTGCCGGGCTGTGTCACCGTGATGATCCTGCCGCCATCGGTCGCGGTCCTGCGCCAGCGCCTCACCGGCCGCAAGGACGACCCGGCCCTGGTCGAGCGGCGTATGCGCGATGCCACAGCCGAGCTCAGCCACTGGCCGCAGTTTGATTATCTGGTGGTGAACGAGGTGTTCGAGCAGGCGCTGGCTGATCTGTGCGCAATCACGCGCAGCGGCGAACTGCGGCGCGAGCGCCAGGGCGCCTGGGTTGCCGCGGCGCTACCGGAGCTGGGGAAAATCTGAAGGACTTGGCAACTTATCGACTGCCCTGGCTGGCGCGATAGGTCGCCACCGAAATCCCCGCAATCGTGCTTAATTTCTGGCGCTGGCCTGAGTCGAGTGGGCCGAGGCTTCCAGCCAGCGGCGCACGCGGTTGGCATCGCCGATGCGGGTCAGCGAACCCACCGAATCCATCAGCACCATGACCACCGGCTTGCCGTCGATGGTGGCCTGCATCACCAGGCAACGCCCGGCTTCATTCAGGAACCCGGTCTTGGTGACGTCGATATGCCACTGCGGGTTGCGTACCAGCGGATTGGTGTTGCGATACTGCGTGGCGTAGCTACCGACCTTGACCGTGTACTCACGGGTCGTCGAGTAGGAGCGAATGGTGGGATAGGTACTCGCGGTCCTGACCATGCGCACCAGGTCGGCCGGCGAGGCGCGGTTTTCGCCAGACAGGCCGGTGGCCTCGACGAAGCGGGTCTGGCGCATGCCAAGCGCGCTGGCTTTGCGGTTCATGGCGGCCACGCCGGCTGCTTGGCCGCCGGGGTAGTTGCGCAGCAGCGCCGCTGCCGCGCGGTTTTCCGCCGACATCAAGGCCAGACGCAACAGGTCGCCGCGCGGCAGGCGCGTGCCGATGGCCAAACGCGAAGTGGTGCTGCGCAGGCGGTCGATCTCGGCATTGGTGATGCTGATAGGTACCTCCAGCGACTGCTTGGCGTCGAGCACCACCATGGCCGTCATGAGCTTGGTGATGGAGGCGATCGGCAGCGGCTGGTCGGCATTCTTTCGGTACAGCACCGCGCCGGTGTCGGCACGCACCACCAGCGCGGCCCGCGAACGCACATCCACCGTGGGCGGTGAGCCCGCCTGCACGCTGCTTGCGCACACCAGGGCCAACACGCTGCCAAGCAGGAACCGCACGCGGTATGTGTTCATTCCGTTCCTGGACTTGGGAGTGACATGAGGGTGTCGGTCAGTGACATTCTGATCTTTAAGAGGAAGCGCTGAAGAAATCCATCCTGGCTTTCCCAGCGCCCACCATCGGAAAAGCGTGGTTTTCCGATGGCGCAGAAAACCAGTAGCTTACAGCCACTGCTTTTGGCAGCGCATCCTTGCGCTGCGGGAAACACTGAATACTTCACCGTTTCCTCCGGGGAGCTTGACTGTAACGCCAGCGCGGCAAGTATCTTCATATTGGCCGCAAATACCAGAGGCAGCTTCAACAAGGACTGGCCCGCGGTCGGTTTCAAGACTCCACTTCCAGGCCCCGCACACGCGCAAACCCGCGTGGCAATGGCTTGCCACGCGCAGCGCGGCTGGCGCCGTAGGCGTCAAGATCGCTGCCTTTGAGCGTGAGATGACGGGCGCCTGCGACGACCTTGAGCGCGGCCCCGGCAGGCAATGCGGCCACGGCGAGCAGCTTTTCCTCGCCGCTGGCGACGAGTTTGCTGGGGATGCCTATCAACTTCACGCCCTTGCCGCGTGGCATCTCGGGAAGTTCGCTGGCCGCGAATACCACCAGACGTCCGGTGCTGCTGACACAGGCCAGGCGTAGCCCGTTGCTGCTATCCAGTCGCAGCGGTGCCAGCGGCACGGCGCCGGGTGGCAGGCTGAGCAGGGCTTTGCCCGCGCGCTGGCGCGAGATCAGCGATTCGAGCGGGGTCACAAAACCGTAGCCGGCGTCGCTGGCGAGCAGGACGCGCTCGTCCGGCTCGCCCAGCAGCACGTGTAGCAAGCGCGCGCCTTCCTCCAGCGTCAGGCGGCCGGACAGTGGCTCGCCGTGGCCACGCGCCGTGGGCAGGCTGCTCGCCGGTAGCGCATAGGCACGGCCGTTGGAGTCCAGGAACACCGTTTGCTGATTGCTGCGACCGCGGGCCGCCGCCAGGTAGCTGTCACCGGAGCGGTAGCCGAGGCCCTGGGCGTCGATATCGTGGCTCTTGGCCAGGCGTACCCAGCCGTGTGCGGACAGCACCACGGTCACCGGTTCGCTGGGGGTGATGTCGGCCTCGGCCAGCGCCCGGGCGGCTCCGCGCTGTACCAGCAGGCAGCGCCGCGGGTCGTCGTAAAGCTTGCCATCGGCGCGGATCTCGTCGCCGACCAGGGCCCGCAACCGCTCGTCCGAGCCTAGAACGTCCTGCAACTCCTGGCGCTCGGCGGCCAGCGCATCGCGCTCGCCGGTGATGCGGGTTTCTTCCAGCCGCGCCAGGTGACGCAGCTTGATCTCCAGGATCGCCTCGGCCTGGATGTCGCTCAGCGCGAAGCGCTCCATCAGCGCCGCCTTGGGATGATCCTCGTTGCGGATGATGGCGATGACTTCATCGATGTTGAGGAAGGCAATCAGCAGGCCTTCCAGGATGTGCAGGCGGTCCTGCACCCGCTGCAGGCGATGCGCCAGGCGCCGGCGCACAGTGACGATACGGAACTCCAGCCACTCGGCGAGCAGTTCCCGCAGGCCGCGGACCCCCGGCCGGCCGTTCAGGCCGATGCAGTTGATGTTCACGCGGTAGCTTTTTTCGAGCTCGGTGGTGGCGAACAGATGCCCCATCAGCGCCTCGACATCGATGCGCTTGGAGCGCGGCACCAGCACCAGACGGGTCGGGCTTTCGTGGTCGGATTCGTCGCGCAGGTCCTCCAGCCAGGGCAGCTTCTTGGCCTGCATCTGGGCGGCAATCTGCTCCAGCACCCGCGCGCCCGACACCTGGTACGGCAGCACGGTGATGATGATGTCGCCGTCCTCGACTTCGTAACGGGCCCGCGCCCGCACGCTGCCGTTGCCGCTGCGGTACATGGCCAGCAGCTCTTCACGCGGGGTGATGATGTCGCAGCCAGTCGGAAAATCCGGGGCCGGCAGCAGCCGGCACAGCGCCTCCAACGTGGCGTCCGGGTGCTTGAGCAGGTGCAGCACGGCGGCCACCACCTCGCGGAGGTTGTGCGGTGGAATGTCGGTGGACATGCCAACCGCTATGCCGTGGCCGCCGTTGAGCAGCAGATGTGGCAGGCGCGCCGGCATCAGGGTGGGTTCTTCCAGCGTGCCGTCGAAATTGGGCGCGAAGTCCACCGTGCCCAGGCCAAGCTCGGCCAGCAGGATGTTGGCGAAGCGCGACAGCCGCGACTCGGTGTAGCGCATGGCGGCAAACGATTTTGGATCGTCCGCGCTGCCCCAGTTGCCCTGACCCTCGACCAGTGGGTAGCGGTAGGCGAAGTCCTGCGCCATCAGCACCATCGCCTCGTAGCAGGCGCTGTCCCCGTGCGGGTGGAACTTGCCGATCACGTCGCCCACGGTGCGGGCGGATTTCTTGGGCTTGTTACCGGCTGCCAGGCCCAGTTCCGACATGGCGTAGATGATGCGGCGTTGTACCGGCTTCAGCCCGTCCGCCAGGTGCGGCAGGGCGCGGTCGAGGATGACGTACATGGAGTAATCCAGGTACGCCTTCTCGGTGAAGGTCTTCAGGGGCAGGCGTTCAAGCGTGTCGTCGAGGCTCATGGCGGATGGTCGGACCAGCGTACAGGGGCGGGTATGGTGACGTAAGCGGCCGTAGTCTGCCCACCGCTAACGCGTTGGTACATACTTGGCCCGTGCCTTTTGCAAGGGCGGCGAGTCCGCCCAGCGCCCTGTGTAGCGGGTCGCTCGACCCAGTCCCATCAGCCGGAGACCGTCATGTCCGCCGTACTCAAATCCACGTTTCGCTCCGCCGATGTACCGATCGATTTTCGCGAGCACATCCAGAACCTGCGCGCCAACGACCTGCTGTGGGAAATCGACGCGCCGATCACCATCGAAACCGAAGCCCATCCCCTGGTCAGGCTCCAGTTCCGGGGCCTCAAGGAAGACCAGCGGCGCGGCTTTCTGCTCAAGAACGTGCGCAGCGCCGACGGGCGCAGTTTTGGCACCGACCTGGCCATCGGTTGCCTGGCGGCGTCGCGCAAAATCTTCGAGACCGGTCTTGGCATGCAACCGGGCGACAACCTGCTGGAACTGGTCGCCCAGGCGTTGCGCAATCCCCTGCCGCCGGAAGTCGTCACCCACGCGCCGTGCCAGGAAGAAGTCCACATGGGCGCCTCGCTCACCGAGCACGGCGGTCTGGGCGAATTCCCGATTCCGATTTCCACGCCCGGCTACGACAACGGCCCGTACACCACCTTTTCGCACTGGGTCACCAAGGACCCCGAGACCGGCATCTATAACATCGGCAACTACCGCGGCCAGGTGAAAGCCCCGGACCGCATCGGCTGCTTCACCTACCCGCCGCAGCACCTGGGCCTGCACTGGGTCAAGTGCAAGCGTCTGGGCATTCCGCTGGAAGCGGCGCTGGTCATCGGCGTGCCGCCGTACGTGTCCTACGCCGCCAACGCCAAGATTCCCTACGAGTCCGACGAGCTGGAGATTGCCGGTGCCCTGTCGGGCCGGCCGTTGCCGGTGGTGCAGGCCAAAACCGTCGACCTGCTGGTGCCGGCGTATGCCGAGATCGTCATCGAGGGTCGCATTTCCACCGTGGAACTGGAACCCGAGGCGCCGTTTGGCGAGACGCACGGCTTCATGTCGCAGCCGGTGAATGCGTATTTCATGGAAGTGACGGCCATCACCCACCGCAAAAAGCCGACCTGGTGTTCCATCCTGTCGCAGTTCCCGCCGTCCGAGAGCACGCGCCTGCGTTCGATTTCCATGGAGGCGGCGTTCTTCAAGCATCTCAAATATGACTGCAACCTAGCCGGCGTGCTCGACGTGCACTTCCCGCAGCAGACCTCGGCCTATTACACCTGCTTCATCAAGATCAAACGCAACACCAAGGCTGATCCCTGGCAGGCGCTGCACGCCGCCGCCGGCTACGACAGCTTCATCAAGATGTTCGTCGTCACCGACGAGGATGTGGACATCCGCGACCCGGAAATGATGCTGTGGGCCACCGCCACGCGCGCCATGCCGCACCGGGACATGCGCATCATCGACGGGCGTATGTCGGCCATGGATTTCTCCGCCATCCAGGCCGACGAGGCCGAGGGCTTCAAATACATGGAGCCGAACGGCTCGTCCGCCATCCTCATCAACGCCTGCCGGCCGTGGGCCTACCCGCCAGTGGCGCTGCCGCGCAAGGACTTCATGGAAAACGCCATCCAGCGCTGGCAGGAACTCGGCCTGCCGGCCCTGGAACTGAAAAAACCCTGGCACGGCTACGACCTTGGTTTCTGGTCAGAGCAATGCGAAACCGAAGCGCAGATGGCCGTCGAAGGCCGGCATTACGAAATTGGCGAAGC
>NZ_JBFIII010000049.1 GCF_041601295.1 Immundisolibacter sp. | reverse complement strand
CGCGCAACCAGGCTGCCGCCGACAAATACCAGATCGGCGGCGGCCATCAGAGACGGCAGTTCGCCCATGCTGTCGGCTAGGTAGACATCGCACCAGGTGTCGTCATCCGCGCTGCGCAGGGAGGTGACCCAGCCCTGTTCGTGGCACAGCCGGGCGATTTCGGGGAAGCGCTGCGGATGACGTGGCGCGAGGATCAGCGCCGCGCCCGGTTGGGCCTGGCGCAGTACCCGATGGGCCGCGAGGGCTGCCGCTTCCTCGCCGGCATGGGTGCTGGCCGCCAGCCATACCGGCCGCTTGGGACCCAGGCGCTGACGCAAGGCCAGCCCGGGTGCCGTATCCGCGACCGGAGCGTCGAACTTGATGTTGCCGGTGATGTTCAGCCGCGACTGTGGCAGCCCAAGCTCGATCAGACGCTGGGCATCCGCGCTGGTTTGCGCGCCGACAGCTGACAGCTGTCCGAGTGTCTGGCGTGTCAGACCCGCCAGGCGCCGGTAGCCGCGGCTGGAGCGCTGTGACAGCCGCGCATTGGCGAGCACCAGCGGGATGTTCGCATGTGTCGCCGCGGCGAACAGGTTGGGCCACAACTCGGTCTCCATGACGATGCCCAACCGTGGTTGCACGCGGTCGAGGAAGCGTCGTACCGCCCCAGGCAGGTCGTAAGGCAGGTAGCAGTGGGCGACCGTGTGTCCCAGGCGCTGGCGCAGCTGCGCCGAGCCGGTCGGCGTGGTTGTGGTGACCAGCAGGGGGAGCGCGGGATAGGTCTTTCGCAGACTGGTGAGCAGTGGCAAGGCCGCATTGACTTCGCCGACCGAGACCGCATGCAGCCAGATGCCACCGGGGGCGCTGACGCGCCCGAAACCAAGGCGTTCCGGCCAGCGCTGGCGATAGGCCGGCTGGTTGCGACTGCGCCACATTAAACGGCCGAAAGCCAGCGGCAGACTGGCACGACTCAGCCAGGAATAAAGACGATAATTCACGGCATGCGACTAGTTGGGAAGCCTGCCTTTCGGCGCCGACGCTATCCGCTGCTGGGTGCGAGCCGCCTGCAGCGGCTGCTCGACGCCGCACAGGTTCTTCAATACGACCGACACGGAATCAAGGTGGCGCAGCTGCCTTCCGGTGCGGTTGTGAAGCTGTTTCGTCGCCAGCGCCGACTGTCGTCCGCGGCCTGGGCGCCGGCCGCGCAGCGCTTTGTGAACAACGCTGCCGCTCTGGCCCGGCTGGGTATTCCCACCGTCCAGGTGCGTCGCCTGTTTTACTGTCCCGAGCGTGCGCGATATGGGGTGATCTACCGGCCGCTTGTCGGCAGTGTGCTGCGCGAAAGCCTGTCGACGCCCGCGCGGGATGCAGACTGGAACGTGCTTGCGCGCTTCGTGGCGGAGCTGCACCAGCGCGGCGTCTATTTCCGGTCGCTGCACAGCGGCAATGTCGTGTGCCTGCCGGGAGGCGGTTTCGGCCTTATCGACGTGGCCGATCTGCGTGTTTCGACGGCGCGGCTTGGTGTGCTGCGTCGCGCGCGTAATCTGCGCCCGCTGCTGCGCGACACCAGCGCCAGAAGTTTGCATTCCAGGCAAGTGTTTGGGGATTTTTTGGGGGCTTATCTGGCCGCAGCCGGGTTGGCGGGTACTTCCAGGCGGTTGTTGCACAACCTGGCTTGGCGCCAATGGAGGCGGGCGAGCGCTCAATCGTCGGTCGATAGCGGATCCGACTCGACATCGGCGAGCGGAATGCGGTAATCGCCGTTCAGCCAGCCGCCGAGGTCGGTCAGCTTGCAGCGCTCGCTGCAGAACGGGCGATACAGACTGCTAACCGACCATTCGACCGGCTTTTTGCACGTGGGACAGGGCATGAGTTCGCTCACAAGTTGCAACACACCAGGCGAAACGGCACGTCCTCGTCCGCGGGCAGGGGTTTGCCCTGGTCGGCGAAGCGCACAAAGCGAATCGAGAAGCGATGTCGCCCGGCGCTGACTTCGGGGTAGTACGGGGAGCCAAGTGGCAGCAGGATACGCAGTAACTGATGCGACTGATTCGTATCAAGAGAGCGCTGATAGAAACCCAGTTGTGCGGTCTCGACCGCTTCGCTGGCAGATTGTCGGATCAGCTCCAGAATGAGGGAGGTGGCGCGGCCCAGGCCGGTGAACGGCGCGCACCAGGCGCCGATTTCCTGATGGCGTTGTGGCGCCGGCCGGGCCAACCAAAAACGGAACGCCGGCTGGTCGAACTCGCAGTTGCCCAGCGACAGGTTATGTCGCTTACGCAGCTGGGAGATCAGGTCGCTTTCCAATACCGCCTGTCCAAACGGCAAGCGTTGCGCGTGCAGGCGATCGATTTCGCTATCCAGCTGTTCCAGTATCTGCCGCAGTCGCGGCGCGTCCACCTCCGGCATTGACTGCATGGTGGTGAGGACACCCGCCAGGCGCTCCAGCTCCCTGAGCACTTCGGTGCGCAGGTCGCTACGGGTCAGTAGATCGGTCAGGTCGAGCAGGTGCTTGATGGCGACACGGTGATCCCACACCTGATCGCCCGCCATGCTGTCATTCAGGCCACGCAGCACGAATTCAATGCGTAACAAGGTTCGCATGCGCTCATTGAGCGGCTGTTCGTAGACTATTGCGTCGGGCGGGTTCATGGCACTTTAAAGAATGCCCGTTACGGGCCGCGGATGCTAGCGCTTTTGAGCTATATCGAGATAAATCGCGTGCTGAACCTCAAGCTGGCGGATCAGCGCGGCGACATCTGCGGCATTGTCGACTACGTCATCCGCCGCCTCAAGCCGTCGCTCACGCGGCAATTGGGTTGCCAGTATTGCCGCGCACTGCTGGGTCGTCATCTGGTCGCGCTGCATGAGGCGCGCCACTTGTACTTCGGTCGGTACATCTACGACCAGCACGCGGCCAACCAGCTGTCGCAGATTAGGTGATTCGATCAGCAACGGGACCGCCAGGATGCAATAGGGCGCCTTGACCTCTTTTAAACGTACGCGCACCTCGGTGCCAATCAGGGGATGCAGGATGCCCTCCAGGCGAAGGCGCTCGGCCGGATTGGCAAATACGCGATCGCGCAGCCTGCGCCGATCGAGTGTGCCATCAGCGGACAGCACCTGGCTGCCGAAAGCCGCCGTCACGGCGTCGAGGCCCGGCGTGCCCAGGGCTACCACCTCGCGCGCCACCTCGTCGGCGTCGATGACTGGCACGCCATGGTCGCGAAAGAACGTCGTGGCGGTGGATTTTCCGGCGGCGATGCCGCCCGTGAGTCCAACGACCAGCACTAAACCACCAACTGCCAGTAAGCCTCGCGCAGGGCGGCGCCCCACATCAGGCTGATCCAGCCGGCGCCCGCCAGGAACGGTCCAAACGGAAACGGCTGCTGGCGATCACGACCTCGAAGGATGATGACCCCGATGCCATAGACACTGCCGATCACGGAGGCCAACAAGATACACGCCGGTAGCGACTGCCAGCCCAGCCAGGCACCAATCAGCGCCAGCAGCTTGAAGTCGCCGTAGCCCATCCCCTCCTTGCCGGTCAACCATTTGAACAGGTGATAGACCAGCCACAGCGACAGATAGCCAGCAATTGCGCCCAGTACCGCGGAGCGCAAATCGGTGAACGTGTGGCCAAGATTGACCAGCAGACCGGCCCAGATGCCGGGTAGTGTGATGGCATCCGGCAGCAGCAAGTGGTCGATATCGATCAGCGTCAGCGCCAGCAGCGTCAGGCTAAGACCGATTCCAGCCACGGCTGCAAAGCCAGGCCCAAAGCGCCAGGCGACCGCGGCCGCGGTCAGGCCGGCAGCGATCTCAAGTATCGGGTAGCGGGCCGAAATCGAGGCCTGGCAGTGGGCGCAACGCCCCCTTAGCCAGCACCAGCCCAGCACCGGGATATTGTGGCGCCACGCGATCGGACTCCTGCACTTGGGACAGCGCGAGGACGGAAATATCAGATCGTAACGCTCGGCGACCTTCAGGTCGCCTTTGTCCGCGTCCCACTGCCGTTGCAGCATGACCGGCAGACGGTGCACCACAACGTTCAGGAAACTGCCCAGCGCCAAGCCGAGCAGCAGACAGCCAGCGGTAAAAAATACCGGGTTTACGAGGACGGTGGGCAGCAAGGGGTCTGGCTCAGAACACCGATGCCAGTTTGAAGATGGGCAGGTACATGGCCACTACCAGGCCACCGACGATGACGCCCAATACCGCCATGATCAGCGGTTCCATCAGGCTGGTCATGCGGCTGACCATCTGGTCGACTTCGTCTTCGTAGAAATCGGCCACTTTCGCCAGCATGTGATCGACCGAGCCCGACTCCTCGCCGATCGCCACCATCTGGGTGACCATATGGGCAAACAGGTGGCTGTTTTCCATTGCCACGTTAAGGCTGCCGCCGGTCGCCACTTCGTCGCGGATATGGCGAATGCCCTTTTCGTACACCGCATTACCCGAGGCCCGCGCCACTGACTCCATGGCTTCCACCAGGGGTACGCCGGCGGCAAACATGGTGGACAGCGTGCGCGCAAAACGCGCGACCGTGCCCTTGCGGACGATGTCGCCGATCAAGGGCACGCGTAGCACCAGGCCGTCCAGAAAATCGCGAAAGCGTACCGAGCGGCGGTGCGCCTGCGCGGCACCGATCACCCCGCCGACTACGGTAAACAGCGCGATCCACCACCATTCCCGGAACCATTCCGACAAATCGACCACCATACGGGTCAGCGCCGGCAGGTCGGCACCGAAGTCCTTGAACAAGTCCTCGAACTGCGGGATGACGAATACCAGCAGAATGGTTGTCACGATAAAACCGACGGCGATGGTTGCGGCCGGATAGAACATGGCGGAGCGGATCTTGCGCTTCAGGGCCTCGGTTTTTTCCAGATAGGTCGACAACTTGGCCAGCACGGTATCCAGGATGCCGGCCTGTTCGGCAGCAGCCACCAGGTTGACGTAAAGCTCGTTGAAATGGCGCGGATGCATTGCCAGCGCTTCGTGCAGGCTAAGGCCGCCTTCAACCTGGCCCTTGATGCTCATCAGCAGCTCGGTCATGGCCGGGTTGTCGTGGCCGCGACCGATGATGTCAAAGGAACTGACCATGGGCACGCCGGCTTCCAGCATGGTGGCTAGCTGCCGCGTGAAGTACGAGATATCGCTGGCGCTGACGCTCTTGCGCGATTCGAACAAGGTCGACTTGCGTCTGACGCGGGCCCGCAGCACGCCGCGCTTTCGCAACTGATCGCGTACGAACGCCTCATCCACGCTTTTGATTTCGCCGGCCAGGCGCTTGCCAGTGCGGTCGAAGCCCGTCCATGCGTAGGTGGGTATGCGGGGAGTCGGGGCGCTGCGAGTAGCCATGGCGATTAGGATCCGGGTCCGTTATTCCTTGATGATGCGACGAATTTCGCTCAGGCTGGTGATGCCCTCCCGAACCTTTGCGAGACCGGCATTCGGCAGGTCGATAATGCCTTCGATTTTCGCCTGCTTGGCGATTTCGTGTGGTGACGACTCATGCACGATGAGTTTGCGCATCTCCTCCGAGATCGGCAATACCTCGTAAATGCCGATGCGCCCCTTGTAGCCGTCGGTACAACGCTCGCAGCCGACCGCCTCGTAGATGACCAGACCGGCATCGATTTCTTCGGCGGAGAAGCCCTCCCGCAGGAGGCCCTTGCGCGGCAGGTCCATCGGCTTTTTGCAGTGCGTGCACAAGCGCCGCGCCAGCCGCTGGGCGAGAACCATGTTCAGCGCGGCGGCCACATTGTAGGGTGGTACGCCCATGTTCATCAGGCGGGTGATGGTCTGAGCGGCGTCGTTGGTATGCAGGGTGGCCAGCACCATATGGCCCGTCTGTGCTGCCTTGACTGCGATTTCGGCGGTTTCAAGATCACGAATTTCGCCAATCAGGATCACGTCCGGATCCTGCCGCAGGAAGGAGCGCAGCGCCGCCGCGAAGGTAAGGCCGGCCTTGACGTTGACGTTGACCTGGTTCACGCCTTCCATGACGATTTCCACCGGGTCCTCGGCGGTCGAGATGTTGATGCCGGCCTGGTTCAGCTCCTTTAGCCCGGCGTACAGGCTCATGGTCTTGCCGCTGCCGGTCGGGCCCGTGATCAGCATCATGCCGTAAGGCTTGCGCAGGTTTTCCTCGAACAGCTCCCGCTGCGCCGGGTCGAAGCCAAGTTGTTCGACCTTGAGCATGCCCGCGCCGCCGTCGAGTACGCGCATGACGATCTTCTCGCCATAAAGCGTCGGGCACGTGCTCACGCGCAGGTCGACCGAACGGTTGCGCGAGATTTTCAGTTTCAGGCGGCCGTCCTGAGGCACCCGGCGTTCGGCGATGTCTAGGCGGGCCAGAACCTTGATGCGCGCGGACAGTCGATTGGCCAGGCCCGGTGGGGGGGCGGCGACTTCACGCAGCAGGCCGTCGACCCGGTAACGAACCCGGTAGCGCTTCTCGTACGGTTCGAAATGGAGATCGGAGGCGCCCCGGTTGATCGCATCCAACAGCAACTTGTTGACGTAACGCACCACTGGCGCGTCGTCCACATCAACGTTGTTGCCACCGAGCTCCGGCTCCTCGTCCGCCACCACGAGGGCGTCAAGGTCGGCGTCGTTGATATCGTCAAGCGGCTGGCTTTCCTGGTCGGCAACCAGGCGGGCGAGCAGGGCCAGCAGCTTGTCGTGTGGGACAAGCACGGCCTCGGTGCTAAACCCGGAACTGAACTTTATTTCGTCAAGTGCCCGGAAGTCGGTGGGGTCGGACACGGCGGCAAAAAGACGACTGCCACGCCGGAACAGGGGCAGCGCGCGGTGTTTTCGGATAATCTGATCGCTGACCCCGTGCGAGCCCAACAACTCGCCGTCAAAGGCGGCCAGGTCGAACAACGGCAGGCCGAATTCAGCCGACGCACACAGCGCTATCTGCGCCGCGTCCAGCCCACCCTCTTCGACCAGATAGGCGACCAAAGACATATCCTTCGCCGCCGCTGCCTGGCTGGCGTCGACTGCCTCGTGCTCGGTCATTAAGCCGTCGGTCGCCAAACGTTTGGCTAATCCGATCAGGCTGATTCGTGTACTTGGTGTTGCCATGCCTGAATTTACGCTGTCCTCGGTCCCCTCATCGTTCCCGGACGGTGCCAACTATAACAATGTCTGCTCTTGCAATGCCCCATTCGCTAACGTTGCTGAGTAGCTGGGTTCCGGCGAGGTACTCTTGTATGTCACAAGCCCGGGACGCTTGCTGTGCAAATCGCTTATCGACCCGCGAAACAAAATGTTGAGCGCAAGAGCCCGAAGTCGACCGTCTGGTTTCGGGTTCGCTCTATGTTGTGGGTGATGGCAGCGTTCACGGCACACGGCTTGTGATGCAACTGGAGGCAGCGTGGACACCATTGGAATCGGTTTTGGAATGCTCATGGCGTTCTTTCTGGGTGTTGCCCATGCGCAGGATGACCCACGGCTGCACCCCGGGGAACTGCGGGTGGTGGATGTTACCCGCGCCGGGCTGAAAGAAATCGTGCCCGGGGCGGTGTATATGCGCCACTGGTTCGGTACCCATCAGAGCACGGCATTGTTCGAATTCCCGGCATCGGCTGGGTCGGACACGGGACTTGCTTTGCACAGCCATGGCAGTGAAATGGCGGTGCAGATGGTTGGGGACTCCAGCATCGTCGACGAGCGTGGACGCCACTACCCGGTGCGCCAGGGCGATGTGATCCTCGTCAAAGCCAACGTTCGGCACACCGGAACGTTTGGCGCCAATGCCAACCGTATCCTCAGCGTGGTGACGCCGCCGCGGCCGGAGTATGCGGATGAGGATGGTAATGCGTACTTTCCAGGCCACGGCCAGCCGGCCGTGGCGGCTGCGTCGGCACGCCCTGCCGATGCGGGCTCCGCCGTGCGCACGTTGTTCAATCTGCAGAATGTCGAGGCATCGCTGTTGCCAGTGGGGTCCGACTCCCTGGCATTTCGTCATTGGCACGGACAGGACGTAAGCGTGGCGGTTACTCGGCTGCGCGTTGGCCAGACAGGCCATTTGCGGGCAGCGCACGCGGTGCATGGGGAGGAGGTGACCTTCCTGTTACGCGGCACGATGACCCTGACTCAAGGTGATGGCGCCGTGCTGACGGCGCATGCTGGCCAGCTTGTGATGCTGCCCCCATACCGGGCCCACAGCGCGGCCTGCCTGACCGATGACTGCCTGCTACTATCCTGGCACACGCCGCGGCGCGACGAATGGGGCGCCGAAGGCAGCCTCCCTGATGTACGCTTTGCGAGTACCGGTGGTGGCGCCGTGACCGGCGCGGCTTATGCTGGTTGCCCGTGTCAGCAGGGGCAACCGGGGAAGCAGCAACAGTAAAGCGGGTGGGTCGTGGGCGTGCGCGCGGTTGGGACAAAACCTCACAGGGATTGTGTATTCATGCGTTCAATGTTTTTAAGGCAACGCCGGTACCCCTTGCTGCTGGCGGTGGCCGCTTTGTGCGCCTGTGGCGGGGGCGAGCCACCGGCGCAGAACGTCGAGCGGCGGGTTTCGATTACCGTCGCCACGGCCGCCGAGCGTCCGGTACAGGTCATTGAAGAGTCCATAGGCTATATCGATACCCTGACCTCGCCGATGGTGGCAGCGGAAGTGGCCGGTCGGCTGGTGGAGGTTGCGGTCGAAGTCGGTCAGGCGGTGGAGGCGGGCGACGTCCTGGCCCGTGTCGAGGCGGTGGACTACCAGAACGAGCTGCGCTCGACCGGTGCCGAGACCGCGCGCCTTGAGGCCTTGCTCGAAAACCAGCGGCGGGTGGTGGCGCGCTATCGCAGCCTGGGAAAGGACCGCTTCGTGTCCGAGACGGCACTCGATGAGGCGGAGTCCCAGCTGAAAGCGCTTACCGAGCAATTGTCCACGGCCCGGGCACGACGCGACATTGCCGCCCGCGGCGTACACAAGACCGTGCTGCTGGCGCCGGTCAACGGTGTTATCCAGCAGCGTCTGGTGTCCAAGGGCACTTACGTCAACAATGGACAGGCACTGTTCCAGATCGCCACCCGCGCCATGTTGCGCGTGCATTTGCCCTTGCCCGAAACGGTGCTCGGCCGGCTGCGCCCCGGATTGACCGTGCACCTGACCACGCCGACCGCGCCGGGGCAGCAGGTTACCAGCACGGTTACCGAGTTGCGGCCGATGGTCAGCAGCGCGACCCGCGCCGGCGAGGCGATTGTGGAACTGCCCAATCCTGGCGACTGGGCGCCTGGCGCCAGCGTTACCGGACGCCTGGTCATGGAGGAACGCAACTCGGTTGTGGTTCCTGCCATCAGCATCATCCTGCGTCCTGCGGGCACGGTGGCATACGTCGTCGATGGCGACAAAGTCCGACAGGCCAAGGTCGAAGTGGGCGAGCGGCTTGGCGATGAACTGGAGATCCGGTCCGGGCTGAGCGCAGGGCAGCGTGTTGCCGCTGACGGCGCCGCCTACCTCGCCGACGGGGCCGCCGTCACTGTGCGTGAGGAAGGCCGATGACACTGCCGGAAATCTCCATCCACAGGCACATCTTCGCGCTCATGCTGAGCCTGCTGATCGTGCTGTTCGGCCTGATTTCCTATCAGCGTATTGGCATTGATCGATATCCGAATATCCAGTTTCCGGCGGTGTCGGTGATCACCACCCTGCGGGGGGCCAACCCGGAGGTGATCGACTCGGCGGTCACCAACATCATCGAAAGCGCCGTCAACAGCACGCCGGGCGTCGAGCGCATCGAGTCCCAGTCGCTGCCGGGCGTATCGCTGGTGGTGGTGATTTTTCAACTCGAAAAGGATGTCGACGTCGCCTTCAACGAGGTGCAGGCGAAGATCAGCCAGGCCGTGGAGCGCTTGCCGAACGATATCGACGCGCCGGTGGTGGCCAAGCTCGAAACCGGGTCGCAGGCCATCATGTGGCTGTCGCTGGAGGGCGACCGCACCGATCCGCAGCTGGACATGTACGCGCGCACGGTGCTCAAGAAACGCCTGGAGACCATCGAGGGGGTGGGCGAGGTGCAGATGGGTGGCGTGCAGGAGCGCGCCATTCGCGTCAACGTGGACCTGAGCCGTGCCACGGCGCTCGGTGTGACGGCGCAGGACATCACCGCGGCCCTGGCCAATGAGCACCTGCAACTACCCGGTGGCTTCCTTGTGGGCGGCCAGACCGAGCACCTGATCAAGCTCGATCAGGAATACCACTCGGTGGACGAGTTGCAGCGCCTGGTTGTGGGTTATCGCGAGCGGGCGCCGATCCTGCTCAAGGACGTGGCCGAGGTGGAAGACGGCGGCAAGGACCGCCGTCAGGCGGCCTACCAGGGTGGTCGGGTGTCAATGGGGCTTGGCATCATCAAGATCAGCAACGCCAACACGGTGGCCATCGCCCGGGAGGTGAAGCGCCGCCTCGACAGCGAGTTTCGTCCGTCGCTGCCGCCGGGTCTGAAGCTGTCGATTACCTGGGACGACAGTGACTTCATCGAGCGGACCATCGCCTCGCTGACCGAGCACATCTACCTGGGCGCAGGGTTGGCGGCGCTGGTCGTGTTCGCCTTTCTGGTCAATCTGCGGGCCACGTTCATCGTCGCGCTGGCCATCCCGGTGTCGTTATTGGCATCGGTAATGATCATGTATTTCCTCGGCTACACGCTGAACACCATGACCATGCTGGCCCTGCTGCTGCTGATCGGCGTGGTGGTGGACGACGCCATCGTGGTGCTGGAGAACGTCCACCGGCACATGCACGAGCGACCCGGCGAGCCGAAGCAGGCCGCCGCCGTGGGCACGCAACAGGTCTATTTCGCCATCGTTGCGGCGACGTTCGCGCTGGTGTGCATTTTTGGCCCGGTGATCTTCATGGAAGGCGTCATGGGCATGTTCTTCGAGTCGTTCGCCGTGGTGGTAGCGTCCGGCGTGCTGGCCTCGTTGTTCGTGGCGGTGACCCTGACGCCGATGCTGTGTTCGCGCCTGCTCAAGGTAGAGGTGCATCAGGGGCGGTTGGCGCGCGCCAGCTTCGCCGCCATGGGTGCGGTCGAGACCGTCTATCGCCATGCCCTGCGCTGGGTGCTGCGCTGGCGCTGGCTGACTCTGCTGCTGGCAGTGCTGGTGGTGCTGCCGGCGGGTCTGCTGTTCGGATCAATCGGCAAGGCCTTCGAACCCGAGGTGGATGAAGGCGGTTTTCTGGTGACCTTCAAGACGCCGCTGGGATCGAGCCTGACGTATACGGAACAGCGTATGCGCGACATCGAAACGCTGCTCCAGCAGCAGCCGGAGGTGCGCGATTTCTGGTCGGCAGTGGGTCTCGGTCCGTTGGGGCAGGTCAGCCAGGGCATGGTGTTCGTGCGCCTGGTGCCGGCCGAGCAGCGCTCAGCTCATCAGTACGCGATCATCGCGCGGGTGCAGGATGCGATGAAGGACATTGCCGGCATCGAGGCGTTTGCCGGTCGGGTGCCGATGGTGCAGGGCGCGCGTGGCGAGCCTTTGCAATTCGTCCTGCGCGGGATAGACCTGAAGCGGGTTGCCGGGCTGGCTGAGGATATGCACCAGAAACTTACGCGCGAGCACCCCGAGTTGGGCTACCTGGATATGGACCTGAAGCTCGACCTGCCGCAACTGAAGCTCGAAATCGATCGCGTGCGGGCGGCCAGCCTGGGTCTTAGCGCAGCCAGCGTGGCGCATGCGGTCAACGTGCTGATGGGCGGCCAGGATGTGGCCTATTTCAACGACGAGCCGGGTGACGGCGAGCGCTACGACGTGCGCGTCAAGGCAATGGAAGGCCAGGTTACCCGTCCCGAGCACCTGCGGCGCATCTACCTGCGCAGTACCAGTGGCGAACTGGTTCGGGCCGACACCGTGGCGCGTTTCGAGGAGCGCCTGGGGCCGGCAGTGATCGCCCGCTACGACCTGCGTTACGCGGCGAATTTCTACGCCGAGCCTAAGGTGGCGCTGAACGATGCCATCGCCGCCGTGGAGGGCGCTGCTGGTGATCTGCCGGAGGGGTACGAGGTGACCATGGTGCGTCAGACCAAGGATTTCGCCGACACGGTGCGCATTCTGACCAGCACTATCGTGCTGGCGATGGTGCTCCTGTACATGGTGCTGGCCAGCCAGTTCAACTCGCTGGTGCAGCCGTTCATCATCATGGTGGCGCAACCGCTGGCCGCGGTGGGCGGCTTGTTCGGGTTGTGGCTGTTCGGTATGACTCTGAATATTTATTCGATGATCGGCATGGTGCTGCTGGTGGGTCTGGTGGCCAAGAACTCGATCCTGCTGGTGGATCTGACCAACCAGATGCGCGTGGCGGGCAAGGATATCGATCAGGCCCTTCTGGACGCCTGCCCAATCCGGCTGCGACCGGTATTGATGACCTCGTTGACCATCATTCTGGCCATGCTGCCGGCGGCTCTGGGCTTTGGCACCGGCTTCGAGGCCAACGGTCCCCTGGCGGTCACCATTATCGGGGGTATGCTCAGCTCCACCGTGCTTACGCTGCTGGTAGTGCCGGCGCTGTATTCGCTTTCTGAACACGGGCTGATACGCCTGCGCCGACGCCTCGGCAGAACTCAAGCAGTGCCCGGGTCCGTTTGAGCTGACCCCCTAGGCGGCGGCCGGCGCGGGTGCGGGTGGGCCGTACTCCGCGCACAGTACGTCTATCAGGCGGCGGGTGCGCTCATCCGCCAGCGCATAGCGGATTTTGGGACCATCGCGCTCGGTCACCACCAGCCCCGCGCCGCGCAGCCGTGCCAGATGCTGTGACAGTGCCGATTGCGCGAGAGGCACATGACGGTTCAGGTCACACACCGCCAGCGGTTGTTCGGCAAGGGCGCACAGCATGAGCAGACGATGCTCATTGGCGATCGCTTTCAGAATAGCGGCGGTGGCGCCGGCTGCGGTGCGCATTGCAGCCCATTGAACCTTATTCTCTTGCATGATTCTTCTTTTTAACTGGCGTTCCCTTAGACACACATAGTAGGTGATGCTAATAAGTACCGGGTGTGACTAATTACACATTCTGGACTCTACCTGAGGATGCCCTGACGTGAAACCGGACATCGACTCATTTTTCGATTCTGTGACCGGAACCTGGTCGTATCTGGTGGTCGATCCGGGCACTCAACAGGCAGCCATCATCGACCCGGTGCTGGATTTCGATGCGGCATCCGCCAGAATCGCGCGCTCCAGCGCCGACCGGATCGTGGAGACGGCGCGCCAGCGCGGGTTGACGGTAGCGTGGATACTCGAAACCCATGCTCACGCCGATCATCTGAGTGCCGCGGCCTATCTGAAGCAGCAGTTTGCAGCGCCAGTTGCCATTGGCATCGGTATCCGCGAGGTGCAGGAGACCTTCGCGCGCGTGTTCAACCTTGGCCCCGACTTTGCCTGCGATGGCTCTCAGTTCGAGCGCCTGCTCGGCGATGGGGAGGTGCTGCCGCTGGGCAATCTCGCCATCCGCGTGCTGGCAACCCCAGGTCATACCAGCGATAGCGTCAGCTACGTCGTCGGGGATGCGGTGTTTGTGGGGGACACCCTGTTTTTACCCGATGCGGGCAGTGCACGCTGCGATTTTCCGGGCGGAGATGCGGCCACGTTGTACCGGTCGGTCCATCTGCTGTTCGCCCTGGGCGAGGACATGCGGCTGTTTGTGTGCCATGACTATCCGCCGGCTGGTCGCGAACCCCGCTGCGAGAGCACAGTCGCGGCGCAGCGCGCGGGTAACATCCACCTGCGCGATGGCGTGAACATGGAGGCTTTTGTCCAGATGCGCACCGCCCGCGACGCTACGCTGGGTATGCCAAAGCTGATCTTGCCGGCGATTCAGGTCAACATCCGCGCTGGCGATATGCCGCCGGCAGAGGACAACGGCGGGGTCTACCTAAAATTGCCGGTGGACATGCTGTGACGGTAGGCCGGCCAGCTGTACATACTTAACTCCGTCTCGCGCTGACAGCAGGGAGATTCCATGACCGGGTTCACACCTTTCACCGCCTTGGGTGGTGGTTTTCTGATAGGCCTCTCCGCCGTGCTGCTGTTATGGCTGAACGGTCGCATCGCCGGCATCAGCGGCATTCTGAACGGTGCGCTGGCCCGCCAGCCTGGCGACAGCGCCTGGCGCGTGGTCTTTATTGCCGGGATGCTGGCCGGCGGCGCGGCGTTTTGGTGGTTCACGCCGCAGGCCTTCACGCCACGGCAGGGATTTCCGATGCCATTGCTGCTCGCGGCTGGATTTCTGGTCGGTTTCGGCACCCGTCTGGGCAGTGGTTGCACCAGTGGTCACGCTGTGTGCGGCCTGGGCCGTCGCTCGCTGCGCTCGTTGGTGGCGACCATCATCTTCGTCGGTTGCGGCATGTTGACCGTATACGTCGTGCGCCACCTGCTCGGTGGACAGGCATGAGCCGCATCCTCGCAAACGCGCTCTGCGGGGTGCTGTTTGGCGTGGGTTTGGCGCTCGCTCAGATGATCGACCCCAACAAGGTGCTGGCCTTTCTGGACCTGGCTGGCCATTGGGATCCGAGTCTTGTCCTCGTGATGGGCGGCGGGGCCGGAGTGACTGCGCTGCTTTTCCCCTGGGTGCTGCGCCGTACACGGCCACGATTGGAGGTTCGGTTTCATCTGCCGACCAGGCGCCAGATCGATACTCGGCTGGTTATCGGCGCCGCTCTGTTTGGCATCGGCTGGGGCCTGGCTGGCTATTGCCCCGGCCCCGCACTGGTAGCACTGACGCTAGGTACCGCCGAACCGTGGTTTTTCGTCGTTGCCATGATCGCCGGTTCGCTGGCCTGCAAGGTGTGGCTGGACGGCGGCTGATCGGCCGGTTGTCTGGATCTCCCCGGACGGCCTGTTCCCGGCGGAATTATGGAGCGGGGTCACTGACCAGGAACAGGGCCTGTTTTGCCGCCTGGCTGACCGCCACCACGGCCGGGTGTGTGAGTCGACGCTCTACCGAAATAGCGTAGTACTTGACGACCACTTCTCCGGTGCCGCCGACCCTCTGGACACCGTACTGGTGTTGCGTTTCCTCGGCCATCACCGCGGGCGCGGGGAAAATGCCGACACCGGCCTGCCCGAAAGCCTTCATCAGCGCCGTATCGTCAAACTCCCCAACGATGCGCGGCTGGATGCGGTGTTCGTTGAACCAGCGTTCCAGCGGTCCGCGTACCGCTGCGCTGGTACCCGGAATCAGCAGGGGTGCTCCGGTCAGGGAGTGCGGAAAATCCGCCCGATAGCGGGTCGCAAGTTCCGGCACCGCATGGAAGACGACGGCGCAGCTTCCCAGCGCGTGGCTGTAGCCTTTTACGCCCAGTTCGGAGGGCAGTGGCCGGTCGGCGATCACCAGGTCGAGCTGGTGGATGGCCAGTTCCGCGAACAGCCGTTCCAGCTTGTCCTCGTGACAGATGAGGCGCACGGGTTCGGCGAGCGTCATCGCCGGCGCCAGCAGTCGGTAGGCGATGGATTTTGGCACCACGTCGGCGACACCGACCCGGAACAGCAGCTCTGCGCTGCTGGCACCGCTGCGCAGCGATTGCTCAAGCTCGTTGCCGATCTGGAAGATCTCGTCGGCGTGGGAGACCGCCAGTTTTCCCGCTGCCGTCAACTCAAGTCGCCGCCCGACACGCCGGAACAGGTCGCTGCCCAGCGCGCGTTCGAGTTCGCTGATCTGGCCGCTGATGGTCTGCGGGGTGAGGTGCAATCGCTCGGCGGCGCGCGTGATGCTGCCGGCCTTGGCGACGTTCCAGAAATAGTAAAGCTGCTTGTAGTTGAGCATAAGCACTGCGGCTCGCTATCAGTCTGTAACGAATTAACCGGAAAGAATAATCTGATTTTCTTTATGCAGCGGCAAGCTCAGAATGGGCCCGTCGGTTTTCGGTATCGCAGACGAGGGAGCAGCGGATGCAGGTCGTAATCCACGCCCATGGCTTCGTGCTGACCGAAAATCTGCGCGCCCATGTGGAGCAACGGTTGCAATTTGCCCTGAATCGTTTTCAGGACCGGGTGGTGCGGGTCGCCGCGCACCTGTCGGATATCGGCGGTCCCGGGGGCGGCGTGGACCGGCATTGCCACCTCCAGCTTCGCCTGCACGGCTTGCCCGATATTGTCGTTAAGGACACGGAAGCAGATATCCATGTGGCGGTGGATCGCGCTGCACACCGCGCCGAACGAACGCTGGGGCGCCATCTGCGGCGCGCGCGCGGCAGCTTCGACGAGCATTTCGAGCGCGGTGACGATGAGCGGATTGAGTAAATTGGAGCCCCCGGCGCGGGCCGCATCGAGCCTGGGCAGCCTGCGGGTGCGCACCCGGCTGATTTTGGCAGCGGCCGTCATCACCACCTCAATGACTGCAAGGAGTCATGCATGAAACGCATCGTGCTTTTTCTGGCCACCAACCTGGCCATCGTGCTGGTGCTGTCCGTCAGCATGCGGCTGCTCGGGGTGGAACCCTACCTGAACGAACAGGGCCTGAACCTCGGTTCGCTGCTGATTTTTGCCGCCGTCATGGGCTTTGGCGGGGCTTTCATTTCGCTGGCCATTTCCAAATGGATGGCCAAGAAGTCGGTGGGTGCCCAGGTCATCAGCGCGCCGCGCACGCCCACCGAACAGTGGCTGGTGCAGACCGTGGCGCGCCAGGCACAGGCGGCCGGCATCAGGATGCCCGAGGTGGCGATCTGGGAGTCGCCCGACGTCAACGCCTTTGCCACCGGAATGAGCAAGAACCGCTCGCTGATCGCCGTGTCCACCGGCTTGCTGCAAACGATGACCCGGGAAGAGGCCGAGGCGGTGCTGGGTCACGAGATGGCCCACGTCGCCAACGGCGACATGGTCACGCTGGCGCTGATCCAGGGCGTGGTGAACACCTTTGTCCTGTTCCTGTCGCGGGTGATCGGTCACACGGTGGATCGCGTGATCTTTCGGACCGAAAACGGCCACGGCCCGGCGTTCTGGGTCACGGTGATCATTGCCGATCTGGTGCTGGGCATCCTCGCGTCCATCATCGTGATGTGGTTCTCGCGCCAGCGGGAGTTTCGCGCCGATGCCGGCGGCGCGCGACTGGCCGGGCGCGGCGCCATGATTGCGGCGCTGGAGCGGCTGGCGAGCCTGCACCCGCAACCGCTGCCCGACAAGCTGGCGGCTTTCGGCATCGCCGGCGGCGGCGCGGGCGGCATCAAGCGCCTGTTCATGACCCATCCGCCGCTCGCCGAGCGCATCGCGATGCTCAAGACGGCACGCTGATGCGTGCCCGGCTGGCCGCGCTGGCGCGGGCATTCAAGCGCGAGTTCGCGGTGTATCGCTGCGCGCTCGCCCATCCGGATACGCCCTGGCCTGACAAGGCGCTGCTGGGGCTGGCTGTTGGTTACGCCCTGCTGCCGTTCGATCTGATCCCGGACTTTCTGCCGGTCATCGGCCAGCTGGACGATCTGGTCATCGTGCCGGGTCTGGTCTGGCTGGCACTGCGGCTGATCCCGCCCGCCGTCATGGCCGAGTGCCGGGCGCGCGATCCCCGTTATTGAACAACCAGCGGACGCTTCGACATGAACAACGCGATCTCCATCGGCGAACCGTGGATGTGGGGCGCCTTCGTCGCCTTCGTGCTGGTCATGCTGGCGCTGGACCTGTTGGTGTTCGGCGGCCGCAAGGCGCACAAGGTGGGCGTCAGGGAGGCGGCGGCCTGGTCGGCGGTCTGGATAAGCCTCGCACTGCTTTTCAATGCCGGCCTGTGGTGGCACCTGAACGCCAGCGTCGGGCCGCAGATTGCCGACCAGAAGGCACTGGAGTTCCTCACCGGCTATCTGATCGAGAAATCGCTGTCGGTGGACAACGTGTTCGTGTTCCTGCTGATCTTCTCGTCCTTTCATGTCGCCGCCGAATACCAGCGCCGGGTGCTGATCTACGGCGTACTGGGAGCCATCGTCATGCGCGCCGTGATGATCCTGGCCGGCGCCTGGGTGGTGCGGGAGTTTTCCTGGGTGCTCTATCTGTTCGGTTTATTCCTGGTGGTTACCGGCATGCGCATGCTGGTGATGGCGGAAAAAACGCCCGACCTGGAGAAAAACCCGGTGCTGAAATTCGCGCGCCGACATCTGCGTATTTCCGAGGGCGATCATGGCGAGAAATTCAGCGTGATCAAGAATGGCGTGCGCTATTTCACGCCGCTGTTCCTGGTGCTGATCCTGATCGAGGTCTCCGACCTGGTGTTCGCCGTGGACTCCATCCCGGCCATCTTCGCCATCACCACCGATCCGTTCATCGTCTTCACCTCCAACATCTTCGCCATCCTGGGGCTGCGGGCGCTCTATTTCTTGATGGCCGACGTGGCGGATCGCTTCCACCTGCTCAAATATGGCCTGGCCATGGTGCTCACCTTCATCGGTGCCAAGATGCTGATCACGCCTTGGTACCACATGCCGGTGGCCGCTTCGCTGGCCATCGTCGCGGTGCTGATCGGCGCCAGCGTGATCGCCAGCCTGATCGCCACGCGCGGGTTATCCGATAGCACACCACCGGCAGGCGAATGAATGGAGGCCCCAGTATGAACACCGATCCGCAGCGCGCGATCCGCGCCATGTGCCCCTATGACCCGGCCAGCGCCGGAAACAGGAGCGGCGCCGCATGATCGACGTCGTTGTCCTGTTTTTCCTGTTCGGCCTGGCGGCCGGTCTGCTCCGTTCGGAGCTCAAGCTGCCGGCTGGCTTCTATGAATCCTTGTCGGTGTTCCTGCTGTTGGCCATTGGCCTGAAGGGCGGAGAGGGCCTGGCGCAACAGGCACTCGGCCCGCTGGTGCCGCAACTGGGTGCGGTGATCCTGCTGGGGGTGGCGCAGACGCTGATCGCCTTCGCTATCCTGAACGGCGTGGGGCGGCTCGGGCGGGCGGATGCCGCGGCCACGGCGGCTCACTACGGCTCGGTGAGCGTGGCCACCTTCGCGGTGGGCATCAACTGGCTGATGACGCGGAGCATCGCGTTTGAACCGCAAATGGCGATTTTTCTGGCCGTCATGGAGGTGCCTGCCATCATGGTCGGCATCGTGCTGGCGCGCGGCCTGGGCAGGCAAACCGACTGGCGCCTGCTCGCGCACGAGACCTTTCTGGGCAAGGGCGTGACCCTGCTGCTGGGTGGCATGGCCATCGGCTGGGCGGCCGGTCCCGAGGGGCTCGCCCCCATCAAGGGGCTGTTCTACGATCTTTTCAAGGGCGTGCTGGCCCTGTTCCTGCTGGAGATGGGGCTGATCGTCAGCCGCCAGGCGGGCGAGTTGCGACGACGGGGCGTGTTCATCGTCGCTTTCGGCCTGTTCATGCCGCTGCTGTCGGCGGTGCTTGGACTGGGCTGTGGCATGGCCCTGGGCCTGTCGGTCGGCGGCCTGACGCTGCTCGCCACCCTGGCCGCCAGCGCCTCCTATATTGCGGTGCCGGCGGCCATGCGTCTGGCGGTGCCGCAAGCCAACCCGGCCTTGTCGCTCGGCGCCGTGCTGGGGGTGACCTTTCCTTTCAACATCATGGTCGGTATCCCGCTTTACCATTGGCTGGCCCTGCAACTCGTGGGAGTAACGCCATGACCCTGTCAACGGAAAAAAGAACCCTGCTCACCGTAATCACCGAGGCCGCCGTCGAGCAAACCCTGCTGCGCGACCTGGATCGGCTGGGTGTGCGTGGCTACACCGTTTCCGATGCCCGCGGACGGGGCAGTCGGGGTGTGCGCGATGCGGCATGGGGGGAAGCGGCCAATATCCGCATCGAGGTGATCTGCCCGCGCGTCCTGGCGGAGTCGGCGCTCGGCCATCTTCAGGACCGCTATTACGCCGACTATGCGATGGTGGCTTTTCTGCACGACATTGAAATTCTCCGTCCCGAAAAGTTCTGATCATGGCCGCATCTCTTCGGGCGCACAGAACCCGGCTACTATTAGCGCCCTTTTAGATTGCCAGGAGGCCCTGCCGATGCTGACCAAAGACGATATCCGTGGCGTATCCGCCATGATCCCGACGCCATGCAAGGAAGGGCAGGGTGGCTGGCAGTACGAGGATTCGGTCGATCTGGACGAAACCGCGCGCATGGTCGAGCAGCTGATCACCGCCGGTATCGGCTCGATCGCCGCCAACGGCACCACCGGCGAATGTGCCGCGCTGACGCTGGAGGAAAAGCTCGCCTTCACCCGCACCATCGTCGAGGTGGCGCGCGGCCGGGTGCCGGTGTTCGCCGGCATCACCACGCTGGGCACCAAGGAAACCGTGCGCCAGATGCGCAAGTTTCGGGAGCTGGGTGTGGAGGGCGGTTTCGTCGGCCTGCCGCTGTGGCAGACCCCGACCATCACCAATTCGGTCAAGTTCTACGCGGATCTGGCCGAGGCGGTGCCGGAAATGGCGCTGATGGTGTACGCCAACCCGCTGTTTTTCAAATCCACCTTCCCGGTCGAGTTCTGGGCCGGCGTCGGCAAGCATTGTCCGACCGTGGTCACCTGCAAGTACGTCGGCAACCTGATGGACCCGAAGAACATGCTGGTCGACCTGCCGGCCAGCATGGACGCGGCGCCGAACGTGCAGTTCCTGCCGATCGACTTTGCCGCGCCAATGGCCTACGACCTGGTCGGCGATCGCGTGAAGGCAATGTGGTCGACCAGTTGCGCCATGGGGCCGGAGCCGGTGGTGGCCCTGCAGCGGGCCATCGACGCCGGTGACAAGGCGCGCATGGGCGAAATCATGCACGACCTGCATGGCCTGCCCAACGCCATTCCGGATTTCAAGGAATTCTCCAAGTACAACGTGCAAGTGGAGAAAATCCGCTGCAACGCCGCCGGTTACATCAAGGCCGGCCCGTGTCGTGCGCCCTACGAAGATCTGCCTGACGACTGGCGTGCACTGACCGTGGCCAGCGGCAAGGCCTGGGCCGAACTGTGCGCGCGTAAGTACCGCTGAGCCGACAACACCCTGTCGACCGGTGACTCAGGCCGCCGGCTGGTGCCGGCGGATGAGGAAGGTCGACAGGGCGGCGATCACCAGCACCGAGCTGATGGTCAGAAAATAGTTTGGCAGGCTAAGCTTGGCTTGCAGCAGCAATCCCCCGAGCAGCGGGCCGAATACGGCACCGATGCGGCCAATCCCGATGGTCCAACCCACGCCCGTGGCCCGGGCGTGGGTTGGATACACATGCGTCGCGAGGGCGACCAGGCCAATCTGGGCGCCAAACGCAAACAATCCGCTGCAGAACGTGAGCAGCAGCAGCGGTAGCGAGTCGCTCACCCGCCCGGTGACCGCCACACAAATACCGGCCAGCAGCAGCACAACCGGTAGCAACACCCGTGTGCCGTGGCGCGCCGCGAGCGCGGCGACCAGCAGCGGGCCACCTACGCCGCCCAGGTTCAGCGCCACCGCCGCCCAGGCGGTATGCCGCAGCTGAAAGCCGGCCTCCAGTACCAGGCTGGGCGTCCAGCTCATCAGGAAATTGAGCGCGATCAGGCTGGTGAAAAACGTCGTCCACAGCAGGAGTGTGTCCCCGACGTAGCCGGGCTGGAACAGCTCGCGCACCGGAAAGCGCGGCCTGGCAACCGGCGCGGCGTCTGCGGCTGGCTTGGGCGCGGCACGCAGTGCGAGGAACTCCACCGATTCAGGCAGGCGGCGCCACAGCAAGGGCAAGGTCGCCAGCGGCGCCAGCCCGCCGGCGATATAGACTGCGGGCCAGCCGTAGCGGGGCAGTAGCCAACTTGCCAGCAAACCACCCACGATGCCGCCCAGTGGGATACCGGTCAGTGTTATCGCGACGCACAGGTTGCGCAGGCGCGGGGGCGCGTATTCGCTGATCAGCGCTGCGGCATTGGGCACGGCGCCGCCAAGCCCAATGCCAGTCAGCAGGCGCATAACCAGCAGTTGATCGAAGTTGCGTACCCATGCGGTCAGGAATGTCGCGGTGCCAAACGCCAGCATCGACAGCAGTAGGGCCGGCCGGCGGCCGTAGCGATCGCCCAGCGGACCCATCAGCAGCGCTCCAACAGCTCCGCCGGCCAGTCCCATGGCGTAGATCGGCCCCATGCTGGAGCGCTCAAGCTGCCACTGTGCGGCAATGGATGGCCCGGTGAAGGCCGCCGCCTGCAAGTCCAGGCCATCCAGCAGGATCACCAGCGTGCACAGCGCCAGTACCCACCATTGCTGGCCGGACATGGACCGCTGATCCTTCGGTTCGGCGACAGCTTGCATGTAAACGTGTTCCCGGGCCTGACGGTAAGCAAGCGACCGGATCGCGTCACCGGAGACCGCTTTACACGGCCGGTTGCTGCCTACGGACGCTGAACGCGGCTACCGCCGCTGCAATCAGCAGCGTGCTGAAGGCAAGAAAATAGGTCGGCAGACCCAGTTTCATCTGCAGCAACACGCCGCCCACCAGGGGCCCCAGAATGGACCCGATGCGTCCGATGCCCAGCGCCCAGCCGACACCGGTGGAGCGGGCCCGAGTCGGATAGATGTGGGCCGCCAAGGTGTTGAGGCTGATTTGCGCGCCAAATGCGAAAAAGCCGCAGCAGAACACCAGCGCCAACAGCAGCGGCAGGGAGTGTCCAACGCGGCCGGTGATGACCACGCTCAGTGCGGCCAGCAGCAGGATGCCCGGCAACGCCAGGCGT